>NZ_AUPM01000018.1 GCF_003265365.1 Petrotoga sp. 9PW.55.5.1
GGAAAAACAAAGCAAATAAAGCCAAATACATTGAGAAANATAATANANAANCTTGAGTTTGAAATAAACACCTCTCTTGCTATTCCAATAATAAAAGAACTAAAAAAGAAAGATATAGACAAAAAGTTTGAAGAAAACTTTTACAAATTTATGCAGTTAAGGGTAGAAAAGCAACTTTCTGAATTTTTTACTTCGTATCTTGTTCATTATCACAGGCAAGAGGTTAAATTAGAAAAGGTGATTAAAGATATTGAAAGTGAAAGTTTAATCAAAGAAAGATGTGATTATTACACAAGAGAGTTAATAAACTCAATATTTGAAAAAACTCCAAATATAGATGTTGATTCATTACTTTGCAAACAACCAAAGACTAAAAACATTCACAAACAAAGATATAACTTTCAAAGAACATCCTTACTATTCAGCAAAGAAAAATCCTTGTAAAAAGGTTCATGAAAGATTTAAATAAAACATACTTACAAGAGTTCATTGAAAAATATATAAAACTTGATTCAGATCAAAAAGAGATAATAGAAAAGTACATAATGAACTATGGAAGGTATTATGAAATAAAGAACATACCAAAAGAATTAAGACCAAAGGTACCAAAAGAAATTAATGTATTTGTGAAGAAATACACTTTAAAAAGAAGATTATCTGCAACTTCTTTCTATGTTTTTGAAGGTGAAGAAAGAGAGAAGATTGTTGAGGTGTTAATGGTGTTTGAATAAAGATCCTTCTCTGCCAAAGTGGCATTTAATTGCGTTTTTAATGTTTTCTTAAAATTCTTCTAAAGAATCAACTTCTATAAAGATCGATTCTCTCAAAGCTTTTAGTTTGTAACCGCCTTCAGGATTTTCTTCAACCAAGAATATTATTTCTTTGATTTTCAATCTATTCATTCCTTTTTATATTAGCAAACAGACACAAAATGTAATCTATGGTGTTTTCTTTGTTATTTTGTGATTTGGTAGTATAATTAATTAGATAGGAAAACTAACTAAATTTAGTTAAAAGTTTTAGGAGGGATAGAAGTGGAGTTATCTAAGGACCAATACTTGGAAATTTTAAACACATCTCTTTCATCGGGGGGAGATTATTCCGAAATCTTCTTTGAAGATTACTACGGTACATCAATACTGTATGATAACGGTAAGATCGAGAAAGTTAATTTTTCCAGTCAAAAAGGTGCTAGTATAAGGGTTGTGTCAGGTGAGGAAACAATATTCGCACACACTAATGATCCTACTTTTGAAAACCTTATGAACCTTGCAGAAACTTTGAAAAAGAATGCATCTGAAAGATTCAACAGTTCAAACGTTATAAAAGTTGAAGAGTTGAAAGAAGCTGAAAAGAGAAATTTTTCTCCTTTTAAAACCCCGTTTGATCAAATTGATATCGACAAGAAAGTAGAGAAAGTTTTTAAAGGAGTTAATCTTTTAAAAAATACTGATAATAGAATTAAACAAATTACCGTTTCTTATGCTGATAGTAGCCGTAAGGTTAAAATAATAACCTCCGAAGGAAATATTGTAGAAGATATCAGAAATTATCCTCGTTATGCAGTCATTGTTTTCGGAGAAGATAGTGATGGAAATTTGTTTAGAGGCTATTCTTCTGATGGGGCAAATATGGGTTTTGAATTTTTTAGTGATGATATGATAGAGAAAGTGACAAAAGATGCTATAAAACAGGTAATATCGCAAATAGAAGGAGAAGATGCCCCTGCTGGAGAATTTACAGTTGTTCTTTCTTCTGAAGCAGGTGGGACTATGATTCATGAAGCCTGCGGACATGGTATGGAAGCAGATTTAGTTCTTTCTGGGTCAGTTTACCGAGATAAGATTGGTAAAAAAATAGCTTCTGATAAGGTAACCGTCGTAGATGATGGTACTGATAAGAATAAGAGAGGAACTCTTAATTACGATGATGAAGGAACACCAACCCAGAGAACCATTTTAATTGAAAATGGTGTTTTAAAAGGCTATATGCACTCAAAGATCACTGCCAAAAAATTTGGAGTAGATCCTACAGGCAATGGAAGAAGAGAGTCTTATATGGTTCTACCCATAGTCAGAATGAGAAATACAATGATTTTGCCTGGAAAAGATGACCCCGAAGATATAATCAAATCCGTAAAACATGGTATCTTTGTTAGAAAGATGGGTGGAGGACAAGTCGATGTTATAAGTGGTGATTTTCAATTTGGTGTTGACGAAGGTTATATTATAGAAAATGGGGAAATAAAAAATTCAATTCGCGGAGCTAGCTTAGTTGGAAATGGATTGAAAGTTCTAGAAAGTATTGATATGGTTGGAAATGACCTAGGCTACGGTGTTGGTACTTGTGGAAAAGATGGACAAGGAGCGCCCGTTTCTGATGCACAACCTACAATAAGAATACCAAAATTAGTCGTTGGAGGAATTGTTAAAGGGGGTAGTAATTAATGAGCAATATAAAGAGTATTATGGAAAAAGCAATGAATGTGATAAAAAAAGAGGGATTCAAAGGACAAATAAATATTTTTTCCATTGAAAGTAAAAATGCATCCTTCAGTAATGGAAAGTTAGAGCAATTAGCTGAAGGAGAAAAAGGTACAGCTGGAATAAAAGTTATAAGTGCCGATGGAAGAATAGCTACTTCTTCTACAAATATATTAACTGAAAAAGGTATTATGGAAGCTAGCGAAAAGGCTATGGCTATGGTTAAATATACGGAGAAAGATGATGGAAATGATATTTCTGATGATCAAGAGTTCACATATATAGATTGGGCTTATGATACAGATACAAGAGATATGAGTTTGAACGAAGTTATGAAAATAGCAGAAGAGTTAGAGAAGAAAGCTAAAAATGCCGATAATAGAATAATGTTTGTGCGTGGTGCTGAATACGAAACTGATTTAACTAGGATTCATTTTGCTAACACCAATGGCTTATACAAGAATGCTTTACATACAAATGCTTCAAGTTCTATTAGTTTAGCAGCAATAGAAGGGGAAAACTCTTCTTTTGGATTTGATTTTGAAGTTGCTCAAAGTTATAGGCTTGTTGACATAGACCGTATAGTAAAAAACGCCGTAGAAATGGCGATCTCTGGCTTAAATGCAGAGGTTTTAAAGTCTGGAAGATACGATATAATTATGAGTCCTCTAGCATCGGCAATGTTTATCGGAACTCTTACTACCCCATTATCAGGAGAAAATGTTTTTAAGGGGAAATCATTTTTAAAGGGAAAAGTTGGAGAAAAGGTAGCTAATGGTTCAATTAATTTGATTCACGATCCCATGAATGGTTCCGCTCCTATAATCGCTTCGTTTGATAATGAAGGAACAAATACCTCTAGATTTAATATAATCGAAAATGGTATTCTAAAAAGTTATCTTCACAATATATATTCAGCTAAAAAACTTGGAACAAAACCTAGCGGAAACGCTTTTGCTTCAATAGATTCACCTAACCCTTCAATTGGAACAGTAAATCTACATTTCATTGCCAACAAGACAAGAAAAGCCATATTAGACGTTCCAAAGGCTTTATATGTAACCAATATAATGGGCATGCATACTGCTGATCCTGTTTCTGGTAGATTTTCCGTTCAAATAAGTGGAAGAGTAGTTGAAAATGGAGAATTTGTTGGCAGTTTTAGAGGTATGACTTTAGCAGGCACTTTGAGCGAGCTCTTAAACAATTTAGTTAGTATAGGTTCTGACTTTAAGTATTTAGGCCCCGTATCCGGATCCACAATGTTAATAAAAGATCTTAGTGTAGGTGGAAAATAATTTAAAAAACTAAAAAAATTGGGCGAAATAATTCGCCCTTTTTTATTATTGTACGTTTTGAGCCAAAGATTCTTTAGCAATATTGATGTATTCATTAAAACCCTCGGGATCGTTTATAGCAAGTTCAGAAAGCATTTTCCTATTTATATTTACATTGGCTAATTTTAAACCGTGAATTAGCTCGTTGTATTTCATACCTTGTGTTCTAGCTGCTGCGTTTATTCTAGTTATCCATAATTTTCTATAATCTCTTTTTTTATTCTTTCGACCAGCATAAGAGTATTTTCCTGATCTATAATATTGTTGTTTTGCTAAAGAATATCTTCTACTTAATGCCCCTGTGTATCCTTTGGCAGCTTTTAAATATTTTTTCCTTTTTTTTCGAGAACCTAAAGCCCTTTTAATTCTCATATTTCACTCACTCCTTCATATCTTTAAAATATTTCAACCTTTCAATCCAATTGATCTTTTCACTTTATCTTCAATTTCTTTTGGAACTTCAACTTCTCTTTTTAATCTTCTCATATGGCTACTTTTTTTGAAGCCTGTATTATGACCAACGTTGTTCCTATGGCGAAGGATTTTTCCGCTTTTTGTTACTTTAAATCTCTTCTTAGCTGAACCTTTTGTTTTTATCTTTAGTTTGGACACTTTTATTCCTCCTAATATCTTAATTTATATAATAAATTATTTTTTATCTTCAACAATAGGCTCTAATATAATATCCATATCTTTTCCAAGTAACTTTGCCCCTCTTGAGACTTTTGCTATATCTGAAGTTTGTTCTACTACCCTATCCAAAATCTCTTTGCCTTTTTCTTTAAACAATATATCTCTACCTAAAAACATAATAACCACTCTAACTTTATGACCGTCCTCTAGAAATTCTCTGATTTTCTTCAATTTGGTATTAAAATCATGTTCATCGATTCTTAGCCTAAATTTCATTTCTTTCACTAATTGTTTCTTTTGCTTTTTCTTAGCTAATTTTTCTTTCTTTTCTTTTTCATAGATATACTTACCATAATCCATCATTCTTGCAACAGGCGGTTTTGCTTGAGGTGCTACCAAAACAAGATCTAGTCCGGATTGTTGAGCCAATTTTAATGCTTCTTTGGTTGGGATTTCTCCTAATTTATTGCCATCCTGATCAATCAACAATACTTTTCTAACCCTTATTTCCTCATTTTTAGCGACTTTATCGCTTATATAAAATCACCTTCCTTTTGATATTTAAAAATGGGTGACATCGTAGTCACCCATTAAAATAATTAGAAATTTAATTATCGTAAAATTGTTTCTAATATCGATAATAATAGTTTCTTATTACCCCTGACGGTTTTTGTTTCTTTACCCGAGGTGGGAAGTGAATTTTAGGTGACTTCCTCTTAGTATGATATGAATTATTAATATTAACTTTTTGATTTTTGGTGGGCCATGCGGGAATCGAACCCACGACCTACTGATTAAGAGTCAGCCGCTCTACCAGCTGAGCTAATGGCCCTGAACGTTACCTATTATACCTTAACTTCCTGATTTTGTCAAGAAGCGACTTTATTATTTTCTTTCTTTGAAGAAGTTTTTTTTGTATCACTTTTTGCTTTTTTCTTAGAATCCGTTACATAAAAACCTTCTCCTTTGAAAGCAATTCCTACATTACTAATAATTCTCTTTGCGCTCGAATTACATAATTCACATTTTATCTCTGGTGTTTCGCTCATTGAATGCAAAACTGTAAACTCATATCCACACTCTTCGCACTTATATCTGTATAAAGGCAATTTTGTTTCCTCCTTTTTCGATTTCTTTCAATTTATCAAAAAAACAAAGTTAGGAAACTCTCTCAAGTCCCAAACTTTTATTTAAAAAGAAATTATTTCAAAAATTCGTTTACATAATAACAAAAAATTATGAAATTTTATACGATAATAAGGTTAAAAATTTTTTATTTATCGATACTGCCTGTCTCAATGTACCATAAAAAGATATCAAGTTTTCCTAATGGTTCGTTTGTTTTTTTAGCAAAAGTTCTTAAAATTTTTTCAATTTCGGTATACTTTTTTTCGTTCCACGAAGGTTTTGGTATCTCTTTTAAAAGATCATAATTTTTCATTATTCTCAATATATGTTTATCTAATATTGCTACATCATCTTTTCCAACGTTTCTTAGAAAATGACTGCTTTCTTTCCAACCTATCCCTTTCACATTTTCTACCAAAAAAATTCTTGAGTGTTTTACATCCATTTTCAAAATATCTTTCATTTTCCCAATAATCCATCTATTTTCAACTATATATTTCGCTCTAGTATTAGAAAATCTATGCCCTATTTTTTTTAATTTGGACACTAACTCTATTTCTTTTAAATAAGCAAACCCTTCGTTAGTGATCAAATTTTGGGCTTTCATTCCCCCTTTTGCGGTCCAGTTTGCTGTTAAAACACAAAAAGATAATTCTCCAAATAATGCGACTTCATCTCCACTTTCTCCAATTTTCTTGAATTCTTCGTACCTTTGTTCAACTTGCTCACGAACACTTCTTTTTACTTTTTCAATCTGTTGCAGCAGTAAATTTTGTTTCTCAGAAACCATTAAAATCCTCCATTTATCCTATTCGTTTGTCTTTTTTATTTTTCCTCATTGAAAAGTAAAAACCTATCACCATGTAAATAATAAAAGAGATAAAAATACTATAAAATTCAGGTTGGCTGATTTGATCCAAACTCTCTAAAAGAGAATTGTTACCAAGAGTTATTTTAGTATATTTTTCTAAAAGAAAAATAGTATAAAACGATAGAATAAATGAGCCAAAAATAATAGACAGAGTGGAAATAATAGACTCATAATTTTTTGAAAATATTATCGAAATGATGACTCCCAAAACAGCGAAGACTATCCATGGTATGTATGAAGCGGCAAAAGGTAAATTATTTAACCATTCTCCATTGGAAGAAATAATAAAAGTTCCTATTGAATAACCTATTAAACCTCCCAAAAGGAATCCTCCAACAATAAAAGCAAGGTTCACCAAATGATAAAAAACAAATCCAAAGATCAAACTAAAGATCAGATAAACAAAAAAGCTGAAATCTCCTGTAGAAACAATAAAATCATTAATAAAAGGTATCTTTAAAAGATATGGAATCATTATAGAATATGATGCATAAATCCCCAAAAGAAAAATAGTTACCTTAGAAGAAATTTTCGAAAAAAACAAGAAAAATATAGATAGCGGAAGTAGAACATAGATTGAATTCACCATCAATAAATAAAGGGTTGTAAGAACTTCGTTGTTTACAAAGCCGTTAACATCCATATTTTCGCCTTCTTTCGTATTATTTTTTACAAAAACTTCGTTCTTTTTATTTTATCATATCTTTTGTTTAAATTTCGTATAAAATATATGATATAATATAAAAATTAAGAAATGCATGATTTTTGCTTATCTTTAGGTACAAGGAGGGAGCATATTTTGGGCAAATTAAAGATAGAAGTTGATGAAGAATTTATTAACGGTTTAATAGACAAAGTTATAGAAGAAAACACTCAAATACAAGGCCTTAAGAATTTGAATGTGCAATTAAGGGAAGATGGTATTAATTTTCAAATGGAGGTAGATTTCTTGGGAAAAGAAGCTACCGTTGAATCTTTAATAAAAATTTTAGAAAAACCTGAAGATTTAGAAAAAGGAAAGTTGAGATTATCGTTAACCGGAGACGAAGGGGTTAGAAAAATATTAGAGGGTGTTTTTTATATTCTCTCAGAATTTAGTGAAGCGATTTCTTCAAAGGATTTTGAAATATTAATAGACTTCAACAAAGTAAGGATTAACCCTTTTATTGATACAATTATGAAGTCTATTAAAATCTCACAACTTCAGCTACAAGATGGAAAATTTGATTTGCTGATTGAGTTCAAAAATTAGGTGGTGTATTATGAAGAACACAGTTTTAGAAATAGATTCGGAAATCGCAAAAGAATTATTACTAGTTCTTGTTAAAAATAGCAAATTTCATTTTTTAAAAAGAATTTTTGACCATATATCGGATATAAAATTTGATAATAACGAAATTAGATTTAAAGTTTTAATGTTTAAATACTTTTTAAAAATAAAAACATACCCTAAAACACTTTCAGGGAAATACGAATTTCTTCACAACATTCCCACAAAGATGATAAAAAAAGATGAAATCCCTGATTTTATTGAATTAGATGAAAAAAAATTAGTTATAGACTTTCCACCAAACCCTATAACTAAGAATATTTCTATTGACGAGTTAAAAATCGAAAACGGCAAGTTAGTTCTCATTTTAGGCTTAGTTTAAGGAAGGAGTGTTGTAATTGAAAATAGATTCTGAGCTTATTAAGAAACTTGAAAAATTGTCTAATATAGAATTAAATGAAAAAGAGGAAGAAAAGATAAAAGATGATCTAAACGATCTTTTAGCTTATTTAGAGATTTTAGACAATGTAAATGTTGATGGAATTGATGAATTGATATCTCCTGCCGAATTTTCTTCTTCTGTTCTCAGAAAAGATGAAGTTGAAAGATTTGATAACAGAGAAAGTATTATTAACAACTTTCCTGAAAACAAAGATGGGTTTCTCAAAGTTCCAGGGATAAATATAAAAGAGGAAGAATGAAAAATTGAATCAGAAAGGTCAAATATATGAAGATATAGCTACCTCTTATTTTTTAAAAGAAGGATACCAAATAATATCAAGAAATTTTTCTTACAAATATGGAGAAATAGATATAATAGCTATTAAAAATAAAGTTCTTCACCTTATTGAAGTTAAAGGTGGAAAAGATGTGTTGGGCGATCCCGCTTTTAGGGTAAACTCAAACAAACTGAAGAAAATAATGAAAGTCGGTAATTATTTTATAGCAAAAAATCATCATATTAAATTTGAAGAAGTTCAAATAGACGTTATATCTGTTACAGACAACGGAAAAATAAATTACTATCCCGCTCAGAGAATATAAAAGTGCCCCTGGAAGGAGTCGAACCTTCATTTGTGGATTAGGAATCCACCGTTCTATCCGTTGAACTACAGGGGCGACTTAAGACAAAAGTTATTATAACAGAATTTTTTTCTATTGTCAATAATAAATAATCACAGTTCTAGAAAGAGATGGAGGGATATAATGAATAAAGAAAATAATAACTTAGTAACTTTGTTCGACAACGGAGAACATAAATTTATATTTCTTGGTTCCGAAAACAAAAGTGTAGAAAGCATATCTACTAACCAATATTTAATAATTCACAAGAACGAAGGAGTTTTGCTTGATCCAGGGGGGGTTCATGTATTTCCTAGAGTTTTGGCTAGCGTAGTTGAATTTATAGATCTTGGCAAAATTAAGCATGTTTTTTATTCCCATCAAGATCCGGATGTTTCTTCCGGTATAACCCTTTGGGATAGTGTTTTAGAAACCAATTTCTACATTTCAAAATTATGGGAAAGATTCTTACCACATTTTGGGATTTTTGAAAAATCAAGGATGGTCACCATAGAAGACACCGGAGGTAAGATTAAATTTAAAGATGGCACCCAATTAGAAATAATTCCTGCGCATTTTCTTCATTCAACTGGAAACTTTACTCTCTATGATCCTGTCTCTAAAATACTATTTTCAGGAGATATCGGTGTATCAGTTTTTCCTGAAGGAGAGGAAAAATTATTTGTAGAGGATTTTTCAAATCATATGAAATATATAGAAGGTTTTCATAAAAGATATATGAGTTCTAACAAAGCATGCAAGATGTGGGTAGAACTTATAAAAAAATATGAAATAGAACAAATGGCCCCACAACACGGGGCTATTTACAAAAAACCAGAGTTTGAAGAGTTTTTAAAATGGTTTTCCAATTTAGAATGTGGGGTTGATATTCTCGACAAAATTTATAGGAAGAATGAGAAATGAGCAGTGAAGAAAGATATAAAAATACAATTAAAAAATTGTCTTCAAGTGTATACCATGAAAATCTTCTAGTATCTTTTATTGAACGATTAGATGAAGTTCTAGGGGACCGGTTTTATGATGCGAATTTACTAACCAAAAATGTAGGAGACAACCTTTTAGAACTCATAGAAAGTATAAACAACACTTCTGAAACTCTTGAAAAATCCGTTGAAGATAGCGATAAAAGAATCGGTGAAATTTCTCAAAATAATGAAAAAATTATTTCCAAGCTTAGTAATTTTGGTTCCAATTTTGATGAAGTTGAAAAAGACGTAAATAAATCTCTCAACTCAATTTCAGGAGTTATAGATAGCTTTAAAGAAATAAATGAACTAACAGGAACCATAAAAAACATAGCTCGGCAAACAAATATATTATCAATAAATGCCTCTATAGAAGCCGCAAGAGCCGGCGAAAGTGGAAGAGGATTTTCAGTTGTTGCTGAAGAAATTAAAAAGTTATCTGCAGAGACTAACAACGCATCTGGTAAAATATCTAAGAAAGTTGAAACTCTTTCAAAACAAATAACTGAAGTTCAAGAAATCATCAATAATCTAGAAAATATTTTTGTGACAATAACTGATTCAATTGAAACTTCCCTTTCTACTTTGAACAATAACTTAACATTTATGGAAAATTTAATAAAAAATTTGAATACTGAGAAAGATGATTTAAAGAAAAATGCCGAAGAATTAACTGACTCAAAAGAAAAGATAAACCTGCTAATTAAGAATATAAATAATTTAGGAAACGTGTTAAAAGCCATCTTGGATATGCAAAATAAGTTGAAAGAAATAGCTATATAAATAATTGAAAAGGAGCATATTCAAAAGTTGTTAGTTACTGTTATTGGTGGCGGAGCCGCTGGGTTAATATCGGGTGTTATAGCTGGATGGAATGGAGCAAGAGTTACCATAATTGAACGAAAAGGAAAATTAGGCAAAAAACTCTTAGCTAGCAGTAATGGAAGAGGGAATTTTTCTAATTTGGAAACTGATGAAAATCACTATTTTAGCAACGATTTAGATTTTGTTAAAAAAGTTCTACAAATATCTGGGGTAGTTCAAACACTTAGTATTTTTGAAGAAATTGGAATAATTGTCAAAGAAAAAGGCACAAAACTTTTTCCATATACAGAAAGGTCAAAAGATATAGTAGACAACTTTAAATACGAAATAGCTAAGCACAACATAAATGTTGTGCTTAATTTTCAGGTAGAAGAAATTATAAAAAAAGAGAATAAATTTTTAATTAAATGCCAAAATAAATCTTTTGAATCAGATAAAGTTATTGTCGCAACTGGAGGCAAATCCTCACCTCAATATGGTTCAAATGGCAATATATTTGAAACTCTTAAAAAGTTAGGCCATTCTATAATTGAATTAAAGCCCGGGTTGGTACCCTTAAAGGTTATATCTTACTTTACAGAAGAAATTTCAGGTTCTAAATTAGAAGGAAACGTTTACCTGACAGATCAAAAGGGTGAAATTTTATCCAAAGTATATAAAGGCGAAGTTCTTTTCAAAAAAGGTGGAATTCTCAGCGGAATACCTATATTAGAATTAAGTAATTATATTCATCCTCTTATAGAAAATGGAAAAGATATTTTTATAAAACTCATTGCGTTTCCCTCTTATTCTGAAAAAGATATATATGATTTGCTAACAAAAAAGATAAAATTTCGACCGGAAAAGCCTTTGAGATTATTATTATTAAGTCTAATTGATCAACGGTTGATACCATACTTTTTCAAAAGAATGGGGATAGAAAATTTAGATCAACCTGTTGGCTATTTAACTACCAAAGATATTGAAATTTTGGCCGATAAGTTAAAATATTGGGATTTTCAAGTTAAAGATACATGCGATTGGAAAGATTCTCAAGTTTCATTAGGCGGAATTAATACTAACGAAATCGATCCTTATACTTTAGAATCTAAAATAATACCTGGTTTGTTCTTTGCCGGAGAAGTTATAGATGTTGCTGGAGAAAGTGGTGGTTTCAATTTACAATGGGCTTGGTCCAGTGGATATTTAGCAGGCATTTCTTCAACTACTTAGTTCAAAAAAAGAGGTGTATATTTAATGGAAATTGGACTCATTCATTTCAGAGTCGGAGAAACAGATGGGGTTTCTTTGGAAATGGTTAAATGGAAAGAAGTCCTAAAAAACATGGATTTCAAAGTTTATTTAATAGCAGGTGATATGGGAACATCTCCAGGTTTTAAAATCCCATATATCGCTTATACAGATAAAAGAAGTAACTTGTTAAAACAAAGATCATTTATAGGGTTAGATGATTGGGACGAAAAAAAATTTGAAACAGAAATGAATAAATACATAGGAGGAATTTACAATCAACTTGATGAAATGATGAATTTAGATGTTTTGATAATTAACAACATGTTTTCTTTAGCTCACAACCCAGCTGCTTCTGTTGCTTTATACAAATTTTGCCAAGATAAAGGTATAAAAATGATCGGTCATCATCATGATTTCTATTGGGAAAGAGACTTCTATAATAATCCTACCAATAATTTTATAAAAAAAATATTAGATGAATATTTCCCCCCAAAAGATATAACGCATATTGTTATTAACTCCTTAGCTCAAGAAGAACTAAAAAGGAAAAAAGGAGTGGATAGTTACATTATCCCAAATGTCTTTGACTTTAATCAAAAACAATGGGAATTAGACGACTATAACCAAAAAATCTATGACAAGCTTGATATCTCACCAAACGACTTAATATTTTTACAAGCAACAAGAATTGTAAGAAGAAAGGCTATAGAATTAGCAATTGATACTATATCTGAAGTAAAAAAAGATCTCAATAAATTTACAGGGCAAGAAACCTATAATGGAAAGAAAATAACGAAAGATACAAATATTTTTCTGTTATTACCAGGTTTATCTGAGGAATCTGACTATGTGGAAGAATTAAAAGAGTACGCGACACAAAAAGACGTAGAATTAAAGTTAGCCTTTTCAATTAGTGATGATATAAGACACGAAGAGGAAGAAATATTCTCTTTATGGGACTTCTATGCAATTGCTGATTTTATAACTTACCCAAGTATTCTAGAGGGTTTTGGAAATCAGTTTTTAGAAGCTATCTTTTCAAAAACTCCTGTTTTGTTATTTGAATACCCAGTATACAAAAAAGATATCGCCCCTTTAGGGTTTGAAGTGGTTACACTTGGAAGCAAGGCTGAATATGAAAGAGGAAAGTATAGAGTGAATCAAAATGAAATAATTAAGGCAAAAGACAAAATTTTTGATATACTATTTAATAAAGAAAAAGCTTCTTATGTTGTTCAAAAAAATTTTGAATTGGGTAAAAAATACTTCTCCTATGAAACTCTAGAGAAGAAATTGAAACAAATACTTTTAGAAAAAAATGTAATATAAATTAGTATACTATTATACGAGGGGGGAAAAACTTTGAAATTAAGATCAAAAATTGTTACTTTAATACTTTTGATTTCAGCCTTACCAATGATTATCTTGATAACTTATTCATCTGTAAATTATGGGAATATTTTAAGAGAAGACGTGGAGCAAATAATAAAAGTAAATAACGGTCAAATAGCAAATTTTTTAGATCAGTATATAAAAGATTTAGAAAAAGTTGTTTCTTCATTATCTATTGATCCTGATGTAATTAATTTACTCAGTCAAAGTAACGAAGAAAGAGCCAGAATGTATCAAAAGCTACAAAATTACATTGAAATTTATCCCGAGTTTATATCTGTTTACGTAGGTTCAAAAGATGGTAAAATATTTATCAGACCTATTGAATCTGAAAATCAAATTCCTTCAAACTTCGACCCACGAGATAGGCCGTGGTATAAAAGCGCTATTCAAAATCGGGAAAATGTTGTAATCTCAGATCCATATTTAGATGTAGTTTCTGGTGATACGTTAGTTGCTATTTCAAAGACTGTAAAAGATACTAAAAACGAAATAGTAGGCGTCGTTGGAATAGACCTTTCAATGTCCAAAGTTTACGAAATAATAAATCAAAATCTAGGATATGATGAAACTATTTTTGTCATAAACGAAAATGGTCAGATTATTTTTCACCCATCAAACGAAAAGATAGGACAAAACATTTCAAAAGAAAGTTACTTTAAAAATATAACCAAATCAAGAGGTGCTTTTGTTAATGAAAATATACTATTCTCATATAACAAAATACCCGGTTTAAATTGGACGGTTTTAACACAAGCAAACACTGATAATTTATACAATGAAGTAAGAAATGTCACACAAACAACTTTAATTATATTTATTGTAGTAGCAGTTTTAGCAATTATAGCCGGAATCTTATTTGCACTAAACATCATTACGAAACCTATAAACAAAATGAAAGAATACATAAATAAATTAGGAGAAGGAGATTTATCAAATTCCCTCAAAATAGATTCCAAAGATGAGATAGGAGATATGGCAAATTCTTTAAATAAAGCTATCGGTGCTTGGAAAACTTCTATAGAATCAATTAGAGAAGGATCTTTAAAGATCGACAGCTCTGCTTTAGAATTATTCAATATATCCAAAAATACTACACAATCAGCAGAAAACTTATCTGAAAAGGCAACTGAAATCAGCGAAAATGCTGAAGATACGTCCGCCTCAGTAGAGCAAGTTACATCTGGTATTCAAGAAATATCTGCAGCAGCACAAAATGTATCTAAATCAGCTCAAGAGTTAAACACAGCAGCATCTGAAACCGAAAATTTAGCCACCAATGGATTAGAATCAATAAAACTAATTGTTGACACAATAAATAATGCTGTTCAACAATCTAAAAAGACTCAGAACGTTGTAAAAGCATTAATTCAAAGATCAGAAAATATTGGTAAGATAGTGAATACCATAAATACCATAACCGAACAAACCAATCTTTTGGCCTTAAATGCCGCAATAGAAGCTGCAAGAGCAGGTGAAGCAGGAAGAGGTTTTGCAGTAGTTGCTGATGAGATAAGAGGCTTGGCAGAGGAATCAAAAGATGCAACTTCTCAAATAGAAAATATGCTTGAAGGAATTAAAAATAGTACAAATGTAGTAGACACTTCTACAAATGAAACAGTTAAAATGATCGATAATATTAATAATCAAATGCAAGGCATAAACGAAAGATTCCAAGAGATTTTAGAAATGGTTAAAAATCTCAACAGCGGGATAGATAACTTAACAGCAACTTCCCAAGAACAAAGTGCAAGCACTGAAGAAATGAGTTCTGCAATGGATAGAGTAGCTCAGGCAGTTACTTCTATAAGTGAAAGTTTAACAGAAATAACAAAGCTAATAAACAATCAGAAAGAATATGCGAAAAATATTGAAAAAAATTCTCAAGAATTGTCTAGTCTGTCAGAAGAGCTATCTGAAAAATTAAAAATCTTTAGATTATAGGAGTAAATTGGCTTGTTCAAACTGTATTTAGCTCATTATTTGGAAATACTCACTGATAAACAGTTAGAAATTATCGATAACCTTAAATTCGAAACCTATGAAAGGGAAAACATTAACAGATTTAGAAAATCTGTTAAAAACAAAAAGGAAATTGTGAATGTTCTTAAATTAATGAAAGCATTTGAAATAGTTCCAGGATACGCTGTTCAAAAAGATGTGGATTATTATGATTTTGATGAAGATACGTCAAAAAAAAATCAAATAATAGTTGATGAAATGGGAGAAGACTTTTTACTATTTCTTCTTTCTATATTGGAAAAAGAAAAAGAAACCATTCTCAAAGAGAGAGAAAGCCTCAAAGAGATTCTTGAATCTCTATCTTATGATTATTTGATCCAAGCCGATGTTTGGAACAAGTATGGTTTTGCAAGATTGTATTTAAAACAGGATGATAAAGACTTAGGTTTCATTGACTTAATAAATTATTGGTTTAAAAGCGATTCTGAAAATGAGCAATTTTTCAAGGACCTTTTAAAAGACAAAAGAATAAAAAAATTGTCTCAATATTTTCGAAAAAAAGAAGGTTACATAAAAATTATATGATCTTTTATATTGTTATATTATAACGACTATAAGGCGTTTAATCGTTTCTAAATACGATTAAACGCCTTTTTTTACTTTTAATCAAGAATAATTAGGCTTGAGAAAAATATTACATTGGTGTAAGATATAATTAGAATGATGAAAAAAATTTCATACTTTGTAAAAATTCATTTTTAAGGAGGTTTTTGAATTGTATAGAGTAGCAGTTTGGGGTTTTGGAGCTATGGGAAGTGGAATAGCTCGTAATATTCTTAGTAAAGTAAATATGAAATTGGTAGGAGTACACGATAAAAGGAAAGAATACATTGGCAAAGATGTTGGAGAATTATTGAATATAGGAAATATAAATATCAAAGTATTTGATAACCCTTTAAAAATGATCGAAGAAACCAATCCTGATTTGGTTGTAATAGCGACACACTCTTTTATTTCTGTAGTAAAAGATCAAATAATTTCTGTACTGAAAAAAAATGTAAATGTAATTACTATCGCCGAAGAAATGTCTTACCCATATTATACAGATCCTTATGCAGCAAATGAAATAGATCACGTTGCAAAAAGACACAGCGTAACTGTTTTAGGGACAGGTGTTAACCCCGGATTTGTACTTGATACACTTATCATAACTTTAACGGGAGCTTGCTTAAACGTTGAAAAAATAAATGCCTCTAGAATCAACGATCTTTCACCTTTTGGCCCCACAGTTATGGAAACTCAGGGAGTTGGAACAACACCTCAAGAATTTGAAGAAGGAATAAAAAATGGAAAAATTGTTGGCCATATAGGATTTCAACAATCAATAAGGATGATAGCAAAAGCATTAGGTTGGAAGATAGATAAAATCATTGAAAAAAGAGAACCCATAATATCAAATGTCGTTAGAGAAACTAAGTATATAAAAGTTGAACCTGGAATGGTAGCTGGTTGTAAACACACTGCAAAAGCGTATATGAACGATGAAGTTGTGATTGATTTAGAGCATCCGCAACAAATACTTCCAGAAAAGGAAAATGTCCAAACTGGAGATTACATAAATATAAAGGGAGACCCTGATATCTCAATGTCAATAAAACCTGAAATCCCTGGTGGAAAAGGTACTGTAGCTATAGCAACAAATATGATCGAATCAGTAATAGAATCAAAGCCTGGATTATTAACTATGGCAGATTTACCTATACCAAGGGCTTTATTAAAAGGAGATACATTTTTTGAAGGAGGTTATTAAAATGAATGCGCATAAAGGTGACTGGGTTCAAATTCATTTTATTGCCTTAAAACCTGAAGAAAGGTCTCCTCATTTACCTGAAGACACAAAAAAAGTCCCGTTTGAAATTAGAATTAAAGGCTTTTTAGAAGAAGGCAAAGCACAAATAGGAGACACAGTAACTATTAAAACACCAATAGGAAGATTAGTTAAAGGAACTTTGGAAAAAATAAATCCGAAGTATGAACATAACTTTGGAGATCCCATTCCAGAACTTTTAAAAATAAACAAAGATGATTTGCTAGATGGTGATAAAGATGACTAAAAATTACAAAGAAATAATGAATAGGCAAGTAGAAATCATTAAAAAATCTGTAGGTCTTGACTATAGCAAATATGAAATCGAGGGAATAGCTTTTGATTATGAAAAGATGATGGAAGAAGCAGGATACTCAATCCAAGAAATTCAAAAGATTCAAAAAGAAACGGGAGTAGGAAACACTCCTTTAGTAGAACTAAAAAATATAAACAAACTGATCAAAAAATTATCAAAACCAGGAAAAGGCGCAAGAATATTTATAAAAGATGAACAAACTAATCCTTCAGGATCTTTCAAAGACAGGCGCGCATCAATCAGTGTTTATAGAGCAAAAGAAATGGGATACAAAGGAGTCATTGCAGCGACAAGTGGAAATTATGGAGCAGCAGTAGCTTCTCAAGCAGCAAAAAGAGGTTTAAAATCAATTATAGTCCAAGAATGTTTTGACTCTCGTGGTGTTGGCCAACCTGAAATATTAGAAAAAGAAAGATCTTGTGCAGCATATGGAAGTGAGGTTATTCAAGTAAGTGTAGGGCCAGAACTATTTTATTATACTTTGCTGCTTCTTGATGAAACAGGCTACTTCGATGCATCATTATACTCTCCTTTCGCAATAGCTGGAATAGAAACTCTAGGGTGGGAAATAGCTCATCAAAGTAAGGAAATCATTGGAAAATTCCCAGATGTTGTTGTAAGTACTCATGCAGGAGGAGGATTAACAACAGGAACAGCAAGAGGATTGAAAAAAGCGGGCGCTAATTCAACAAAGATAATAGGTGCAAGTATAGATTTAAGGAGATTGCACATGGCTTCAGATAAAGATTTTAATAGAAAGTTTTTCACAACTGGGCACACAGGATTTGGAATACCCTTCGCAGTTTTTCCTGATAGATCAGACGTTCCAAGAAACGCTGCAAGAGTTTTAAGATACATGGATAGATACGTTCTAGTAACACAAGGAGAAGTTTTCTATATGACGGAACTTTTAGCAAAGCTTGAAGGATTGCAAAGAGGACCTGCTGGGAACACTTCTTTAGCAGCTGCTTTTGCACTGGCAAAAGAAATGAATGAAAATGAAACAATAGTAGTTAACGAAACAGAATACACTGGTGCTGGAAAACTCCCAAGTGCTCAGCTAACCTTTGCAAAAGAAAATGGTATAAAAATAATAATAGGAGATCCAATAAAAGATGATAAACCGGGTGAAAATATAGTCATTCCCCAAAATCCTTCACAAATAGATTATATTGAAATTCCAATGACTCAGTTAAAAGAATCATACATAAAGCAACTTTTCAAAAGATTAAGCAAAAAAGAACTCTCTCAAAAAGAGAAGAAATTTATAGCAGAAGATATTAGAGAAAATCTCGAATTCTTAGAAAAGTTGATCGAAAAGATAAAGGAGGAATCTGAATGAAAGAAAGACCCGACGACTTCAATGAAAGATCCAAAAAGCTTAAGAATATGACAGATGAAGAATTAGACAATTACTTTTGGGAATTAGTCGGCAAAGTAGTTGACCCTTTGGTTGATTTAGCTCAAACACATACCTCTCCCTCCATAGAAAGATCCGTGTTACTAAGGATGGGTTTCAACTCACTTCAAGCAAAAGCTTTGGTAGAAAAAATAGGGGAACATAACCTTCTTTCAAAAGGTGCTGGTAACATTGTTTACCAACTTTCTAAATCAAAAAACATGGAAATAATAGACACAGGAAAAGCGTTAATAAACGATCAATATTGGGAAGATGTAGAAAAGATCTTCGAAGGTGGTGAAACTAATGAAACTTCAACCAAATGAAAAAATAAATATAGAAGAAATCTTAAGCAATCTAGAAAATTACTCTCCCAAAAGAAAAGGATGGACTTGGAGAAAAAAATTACCTGAAGGAACAAAAAAAAGTGACTTCGACTATTATGAAATAAGTGAAGATTTGAAAAATTCTATCCTTCTACCAGCATCTCATTACTTTGATAACATCGATCCACAACCTGATACAGTAATAACATCTGAAATTGCTTCTGGAAGGTTCGAAGAAGATATCAGAAGAATGAGAATGGCAGCTTGGCATGGAGCGGATCATATAATGGTAATAAGAACCCTAGGTCAAAGCCATATAGATGGACTCATAGAAGGGTCTCCTGAAGGAATCGGCGGTATTCCAATAACAAGAAAACAACTAAGGGCTACAAGAAAAGCTCTTGACTTAATAGAAGAAGAAGTTGGAAGGCCAATAAACTTTCATAGCTACGTTTCGGGGGTTGCAGGCCCTGAAATAGCTGTTTTATTCTCAGAAGAAGGTGTAAATGGAGCACATCAAGACCCACAATACAATATATTATACAGGGGAATCAACCCAATTCGTTCCTTTGTAGATGCAGCTGTTGCAAAAAAAATAATGGCTTCTGTTAACATGCTTCAAATAGATGGGGCTCACAACGCCAATGCCTCAGCTAAAAAGGCAAAAAATGTTATGCCTGAACTTCTAGTACAACATGCCATAAACTCTCTGTTTTCAGTAAAAGTTGGTATGAAAAAAGAAAATATTGCATTGTCAACCGTTCCTCCGATAGTCTCTCCAACCCCTGAATTTAGAATAAATTTAGCTTATGCAGTAACCTTAAGAGAACTATTTAAAGGATACAAATTCAGAGCCCAGATGAACACAAGATATATTGAATCGGATCTATTTGATGCAACTAGAATCCATGTTTTAAACACTCTCATTTCTCGACTTACTTCCGCTGATATTCAATCAACTATCACTCCCGATGAAGGAAGAAACGTACCTTGGCACATAAATTCTATAAGAGGCGTTGAAACAGCTAAACACACATTAATATCTGCTGATGACATCAAAGAATATCTAAAAATTGATGAAGAAAAAATAAGAAAAGAAGTAAGAGAACTAAAAATGAGAGCTATACTAATGTTAGAGGAAATAATAGAGATGGGTGGTTACTTTGAAGCTCTAGAAAACGGAATGTTCGTAGATAATGGTTACTACCCAGAAAGGGCTGGAGATGGCATTGCAAGGCATAAAAACGGAGAAATAGCTGCAGGCACAGTTGTCCCAAGAGACAAAGATTACATGGCCCCAGTATGTGAACATTTTGGATACAACAACCTTCCTGAAAACATAAAAAAACCTTGTGATTTAATAGACGGATGCACCTTGGAAAAAAGAGAAAAAATTCAATTTATAGACGAATTGGATGAAAGCGACAACGTAGAAAAAAGAATTGAAGAAATAAAAGAATACAAGCAACAAAACCTAATAAAACCGGAAGTAGAATGGAGCTTTGATGGTTGGATACAGTTGGATATGACCATCCCAGAACCTGAAGAATACGCAAAAGCTGCGGCCGTTGAAATATGTAAAAAAATGGGACTAGAAGAAATTCAAGTAATTCACACAACCATCTTACATCCCTCAGAAGGTACATACCTTGAATTAAAAGGAAAAGTGCCATTTTTCGTAAAAAAGGATGAACTAAAACTCCCCAAGAAAAGTGAAATAATGAGTGAGGATGAATTATACAAATTCTTTGCTGAACACAAAGTAAAAGTTGTTGCTGGTACTATAGGAAACGACGAACACAGTATCGGGCTTAGAGAAATACTCGATATAAAACACGGAGGTATAGAAAAGTACGGAATCAACTATGTTTATCTCGGCACTTCCGTTTCACCAGAAAAAATAATAGACAGTGCAATAGAAGTTGGGGCTCAAGCTGTATTGGCCTCAATGATTATAACTCACAATGACGTACATGTTGAAAATATGAAAAAATTGCACGAAGTAGCTATAGAAAAAGGAGTAAGGGATAAATTATTCTTAATAGTTGGAGGAACTCAAATAACCAACGAGCTAGCAGTAAAAAATCATATGGACGCAGGATTTGGAAGAGGAACTAAAGGAAACCATGTTGCAACCTTCTTAGCAAAAAAGTTAAAAGAAAAAGCCAATAAATAAATCAGGGAGAAGCTCTCCCTGATTTATTTAGTTGTTGGTATTTTATTTTAATTATTGGTTATTGCTTTCAAGAGCATGTTTTAGATAGATTCTTTGCCTCTAATTGATGTGGATTTAATCATTTTTTGAAAAACCTTTTTACCTTCAAACCTATTTAACTAAAAACTTCTTGCTACTTTCCATATCTTTTTTCCAACATCTTATGTAGTTCATTATATGCCATAGAAAATCCTTTTAGTTTTCTTTCTTATTGTTTCTTGACATCTTCTAAACTACATTCGGTATGTTGTTTGAATTCAAAAAGATCAAAGAATCTAAAAATAACTATCTTTATTGCTTTGGATAATCTTAATTTAACTCCGGCTTAATTACCCACACTATTTGTGAGAGAACCAAAAAATTTTATTTTTAAATAAATCTACCATCATCTTTTGATTGCCTTAATTTATGAATATTATTCTCAAGCCATCCTATTTTTATTTTTTCGTTAGTTGTGAATTCTGGAATATATGGCTTTATATCTAGAACTGGTGTACCTTCAATAATTTCTATATTTTGAACGTTTAGTACGTTATTTTCTATACTTATTAATCTAACAACAGACAAACCAATAGGATTTGGCCTACTAGGGCTTCGGGTTGCAAAGACACCATGGAAATTGTTATCCATATATGGTTTGACTTTCAAATTATAATGTTTTGATAAATGAAAATGGTATATTATGATTATATGAGAAAAACATTCTAGATCTTGTAAGCCTTCTTCATATTCATGGTAGATTTCTACAGTTGCTTTGATTCCAAGAGCAGCAGTGGGTTGTATAGGTGTACCTTTTGGTTCTTTAAACGGAGAATGAACTATACCAATGGGATGGTATTTAATTTCATCCATATTTTTTGCTCCTTTACCTTAAGAGTCTGCTAATTTAATCTTTTTGACGCATACGAATTGAAAATCTTGTTTTGGAAATATTAGCTATATTTTAGCCTATTTTAATTCTAAATTTTTCAACCAGAGTTTGATTTGCTCCACAACTTTTTCTTCGAATTTAGCTGTTCCGGTTTTATAGAGTTCATGCCCCATGTTTTCGATGTATATTATTTGCAAATCTTCTTTGCTTTTTAATTCGTTTTCTTTTTCTTTTAATAGTTCATACGGTGTTTTCAAGTCTTCTGTTCCGTTTATTATCAATACAGGTACTTTCATATTTATAAATTTATCTACCATGTTTTGTGTTAATTCACTCCATTGTAATAAAAATTTTCCAGTCATGGAGTCTAAATAGATGTTATCTGGCTCTATTTCTTCTTTTTTCATTTTTTCGTTTATTTCTTTCATTTCTGGCAGAAGGCTTTTTAATTGATTTATTAAATCATCATATATATTATCTTTGTTTAATTTTTCTAAATTTTTTATTTGGTATTCTATTTGATAAACCATTAAATCAGTGATTTCTATTATTCCTGGTGAAATAGCTATAGCGGCAGCTACGTTTTGTCCTTCTACTATATATGGCAAGAAAGAAGCGCCTTGACTATGACCTATGACTATTATTTTATCTTGGTCAACTTCCGGAAGAGTTTTTAGGTATCTTATAGCTGCTTGTGCATCTTTTATAAAATCTTCGGGCATTACATTTAAAGCGTCTTGATTGTTTTTAATCATAGTGTAAGTTCTTTTATCGTATTTTAATACAATGAAATTATTGCTAACAAGTTGTTCTGATAAATCTTTAAAAGGGGCTAGTGGCCCCATCGTCTCATTTCTGTCATTTGGCCCTGAACCGTGAACTAATACAAAAGCTGGTAATTGTGTTCCTGTTTTGAAATTACTTGGAATCATTAAAGAGCCTTCTAATTTAAATCCATCATCAAAACTGTTAAAAGATATTTCTTTTTCGATATAGTTTTTCTCTTTTTGTTCTTTTTTAACTTCTGTTACCTCAAACCCTTGGGCAGGAATTTCATATTCTATAATTTTTTTGTCTTTGAAAGTAATATATTGTTCTACTCCAAGAGAAGATATTATTAGTGTTTCTGAGTCTTTGAATTTTAATCTGATATCTAAAATGGCTAAATCCCAAGTTGATTGATTTAATACAAGTTGAGGTACAAAAGCGGTGTATGTCGCTTCAGATAATTCCTTGTATAAAATAGCAAAGATGTGATCAAATATAAAGTTATTATCTAAAATAATAGCGTTTTTGGCATTGTAGCTTTTTAATTTTATACCATTAAATTTGTTTTGTATCTTTTTCCCATCATAGGTGCTTGTTAATGTGCCTTGTTTTTGGTTATCTACAAAAATATCTAAAGAATATTCTTTAAAATCCCATGTTTTGTCGTATTTTGTTTCTGCAACATATTTTATTATATTCCCACTTATTTCAAATGTTGATGTGGTTTTTCCTAAATAAGATTCTGGATAAAATTCAACCAAAATGTTTCCTATTTCTACATCATTTTGATAAATATAATACTGATAACTTTCTGAGAAAACAATCAAAAAACAAAAAACCGTTAAAATCATTACCAAGAGTTTCTTTTTCATGCCTTTCACCTTCTTTATTTTTATAAGTCTTTACTAAAAAGATTTTCTGTTTTTCTAATCAATATCTTCGAGAATGAGAGCGTTAATATTAAGAATATTATACTAAAAATAACCAAGCAAATAGTTTGACCAAAGATTGGAACTAGTTTATATATTAAAAAACTTAACAATCCGAAAGTTCCAAATATTATCAATACCGAGAAAAGACCATTTATGTTTTGTTTCATTGCTTTTTGAGGATTATCCCAGTCTAGATATGGCCTTAGAGCATCTATAACCATTTGAATTATATTGAGAAAAACACTTAAAGTTGTTGATAAGATGAGAGCACCAAAAAATTCGTAAAGATTGAGTCTAAAAAAGATACTTCCAACAATCAACCCAGTAATATGTCCAATAAAACCTAATTGAAATATATGAATAATTTTGGCTTTAAGAATTTGTTTTGTTTTTACTGGTAAAACTTTTAACTCCTTAATGAACTTTCCTTCTCTTGAAAAGCAAGAATAAGAAAGACCATTTAGTGAAGAAGATAACGATGCAATTAAAGCTACAATGAAAATCTTATAGTGAAAGAGGGTTTCTAACCCTTCCTGAGTCAAACCTAAATCAACGTTTTTGAATATAATACTAAAAACAATAAACAATATTGGAAAAACTAAAACGTTCGAAAATCCATTAAAGGAAAAAGAAGGAGTTTTTAAAAAGTATTGCCACTCTCTTTTTAACAAAGATTTATCTTGAGAATATCTTTTATTAAAATTAAATGATTTTACTTTTTTGTTGTTGGGTTTTACTTGTATTAAGTTTGAATACGCTGAATAAAAAAATTTCTTTCCAAAATATATTACCAAAAAAAATAGAAAAAAATGAAAACATATAAATATTAATAACCATAGAAATTTTGCAATACCAAAAGAACTAAATGCTTTTATTGCAAAAAAGGCGGTTGGATAAATCCAAAATATTTTGGAAATTAAACTATCTGGATTTATTAAAACAGCTGGCAATTCCTGACTATTTTCTATATTAACTGAGAATATGTTCCCCATAAAAAATATGTATACTGCCACAACAGTTATAAGGAGTATTGTCAGTAGATACATCAAAATCTCTTTTTTATTGATTTTTTTTAAAAGATGGGAGATAAGAAATGTGTACAATAAAACTACCGTTACAGGTAATATCTGTGAAAAAAGAAATACAACAGATACTATTACATAATAGAGAAAATTTTGATTAGTGTTGATACCAAAATAAATCATTGGAGTCAGTAGTAATATTATAGAAATTATCATTTGATCGGCTAATACTACTGATACTTTCCCTATAATCGTTTCATATGGTTTTAAAGGTAGAGTTATTAATAATTTCATATCTTTATTGAAATAAAACTCTCCTATCATAATAAAAGTTCCCAGGAAAAACCCAAAAAATCCCGAAAGAATAATAAAATTTGCCAGAAAAAACGATTGAATGTTTAGAGTAATAATGTAGATTTCTAAATTTGCTTCAAGCATTTTTAAATAAATAGGGGAATAAATTAGAATCATTGCTATAATAGCTGATAATATTGCTACAAATGAAAACAAATCACTTTTGTTTCTTTTTATCAAATATTTATTTTTAGTAATTCTGTAATGTTGGTCGAGTTCAATCAAGATAAGAGAAGTCAATCTTTTCACTTTCACTATTTGTCACCTCTAAGAATAATTGCTCAAGAGATTTTTCTCCTCTTAATTTTCTTAAGTTTTTTATAGTTCCTTGGAAAACTATACTTCCTTTATCTATTATTGCTAATTCATCACAAATTTTTTCTGCAATTTCCATAACATGTGTGGAAAAAAACACTATGTTCCCATTAGAAACATGTTTCTTCATTAAATTTTTTAAAATGAAAGCAGATTCTGGATCAAGACCTACAATAGGTTCATCAAGAATCCATATTTTAGGCTCATGAATCAAAGCTGCGATTAAACTTAATTTTTGTTTCATACCGTGAGAATATGTGAAAATAGGGTTATTGATCACTTTTTCTAGTTTAAAAGTTTTTATTAACCAATCTCCTCTTTTTTCTTTTTCTTCGGGATCTACCTCAAATACGTTACATATAAAATTTAGATAAGATATTCCTGTTATTTTTTCGAATATAAGAGGCTCATCTGGTACAAAACCTATAATTTTTTTAATTTTTTCTGATTCTTTCTCCATATCCATATTATCCACAATTATTTTCCCAGATGTCGGCTTGTATAATCCCGTTATCATATTGATAGTTGTTGTCTTTCCAGCACCATTTGGCCCAAGAAAACCAAAAATTTTCCCCTCTTCTATTTTTAGATTCAAATTATTAACAGCAAGTACATTTTCAGAAAAACGTTTCGTTAGATTGATTAGTTCAATCAACTTCTTAAAGCCTCCTCATAAAAAAGGTTGAAATCTTATGCTTCTTTGTTTTTGAAAACACAGTAAGAAAAGAAAATGCAAAGAATACCTATAATTAAAATAACAAATGAATATATCCAATTAATTTGCCCACCAAAAATATCCGAACCCAAAATGTATTTATAAGTGTTTAAAAAACCAAGTGGTTTTATCAATCCTAAAATAGTCGTTATTGCAAGTAGTAGTAATGATGTAATTAATGATTTTACCTGAGAATCAAAAAGCACACTCATTAATATACTAATACTGTACCAAAAGAAAGCTCCAAATAATACATGAACCATAAATTTAAGGGTCAATATATGCTCAAAATTTTTTGATACTACTAAAGAATAAATGGAAGGTAAAAATGACAGAACACTTAGTATGATTAATAAAATCGCAAGACTACCTACCAATTTATTTAAAAATACCTTCTTTCTAGGAAGTCGTACGAGTAAAAACTCAATAGTTCCACTCTCAAATTCTCTTGCGAACAGTGAAAAAGATAGAATTATTGCAATTATAGGTACAAATTGTCCGAAATTTTTGCCAAACCACTGTGAAGTCATGTAAAAATCCCAGTCTTTAAGATTTTGTACTAAATCTTGCCCGATAAATTGCTCAAACCCTTGCAAATCCTCATTAAATATTGAAACCATAAAATCTTGAAAGGGAGCAAAAGAAAAAAATAATCCAACCATTATAATTAATATCAATATAGCTTTTCTCTTTTCTTCCATAATTTCTTTTTTCATTTTTTTCTCCCTCCAGAATAATGTTTAACAATAGCTTCAAAGATCATATCAAAAGTAACTGGCTCTTGCTTCGAATTTACTTTATCTTTTTCAATTACATAAACTTTCTCATTTTCAGTTTGCCTATATAAAAAACCATCTAGTGAATTATTTTTATCAACTACACATGCGGTAAATTTATCTTTTATATTGTCAAGATAATCCATTTCAACTACCTTACTATTTACCATTATAGCCACCTTGTCAGCAATTTTCTCTACTTCTGGAATGACGTGACTTGTATAAAAGAATGATTTCCCCTCATATGAAAAATTTCTTATTAGTTCAAAAAAACGCAAACGTTTCATTGGATCCAACCCTTCCGTAGCCTCATCCAAAAAATAAATATCTGCTTCTTCAGACAAAACAATGGATAAATAAAGTTGCGTAAGCATCCCATGAGATAATTTTGAAATTTTCTCTTCAAGAGGAATTTCAAATTCTTTTACAAATTGATTCGCTTTTTTTAATGAAAAATATTTAGAAATATTTGCTGTAATTTCAAGCATTTTTCTAACTGTGAGGTATTTATACAATTGTTTCTTTTCTGGAAGATAAGCATATTTGCCAAATAATTTTATTTCTCCAGAATCTTTTTTTCTCAGACCTAAAATCGTTTTAATAGTTGTAGTTTTTCCAGCACCATTAGGGCCTAACAAAGCAAAAATTTCTCCTTGTTCTACTTCAATACTTACATTATTTACCGCTTTTTTTTGATTGTAACTTTTGTTCAGATTTTCTACTTTTAGAATCATATATTTCCCTCCCAACAACTTCTTCAAAAACCTTTACAATTTCTTCTGGGGATACACCAGCATTTAGTGCCTTTTTTATTATTTGTTTTACTTCTGATAATACTTGTTTATTGAAATCTTTAAGATTTTCTGTTTTTAGAATATACCCTTCTCCTCGTTGAATTTCAATTATTCCCATTGTGCTTAGTTCTTTGTAAGCCCTGGAAACAGTATTAAAATTTACGCCTATATCCTCAGCAAGTTTTCTCACAGAAGGTAAAAAGTCTCCTTTTTTTAACTCACCTTGTGCAACTTTTACCATTATTTTTTCTACTATTTGTTTGTAAACTGGTACATGAGAAGAAAAATCTATACTAAACCACATAATTTATCACCCATTTAAAATTGACTGCTATCATATTATACTATGATAGCAGTCAAAAGTCAAGTTTCCATTTCAATATTTGTTTCAGTACAACCTTATCTTATTTATCCTACAATAAAGAAAAGTCAAGTTTTTATTATGATAGTTGCCCTACTTATGTTAAAGGAAAGTGTTTAGGTTGCAGAACAGCCCAAAAAGATGAAAGAACTTATTGACCAAAAGAATGCTTTCTAAAATTATCGATAAAAAACCGCTATAATTTTTTTAGTAAAAATGATAATATTCTTATTATAAAAGTTAATATTAAGTGTGTCAAAATATTATTATTAAGAATCAGATATATTCATTGTTCTTATTAGATCTCCAACTTCTAGTGGTTTTTCACTTTCTATAACGATTTTTTGATTAGGATTGGCTTCTTCTAAACTTTCTCCTGCTTCATAGTCTACGATTTTATTTAGATGAATCGTTATATTACTTCCAGTTCCCGGTATAATTTCTACTACATCATTTTTCCTGATTTTATTTCTAACATCTACAATATATTTGTTTTCTGAAATTTTTTCTATTACTTTACCAACGAACTTATAATTTCTTATATAAGAAGACGTTTTATAATTTTGCGAATCCTTTCCTGGCTTGTTTAGATAAAATCCACTGGTATATTCCCTATGGCTAACACCTTGAAGTTCTTTCATCCATTTTTCTTTGTTCTGAGTGTTTAAATTTCCTGAGTAATAACTGTCTATTGCTTCTCTATATACCTTTGTTGTTACTCCTGCATAATATGAGCTTTTCATTCTTCCTTCTATCTTTAAACTATCAACACCCGTTTCTATTATTTTGTCTAAGAAATCAATAGTGCAAAGATCTTTTGAGTTCATTATATATGTGCCTCTTTCATCTTCAAAAACCGGGAAATATTCTCCAGGCCTTTTTTCTTCCATTAGATGGTATTTCCATCTACATGGTTGAGTACATTCGCCCCTGTTGGCATCTCTTCCTGTTAAATAATTACTTAAAAGGCATCTTCCGGAAATAGAAATACACATAGCTCCATGTATGAAAACCTCTAATTCAACATCAGGAACTTTCTGCTTAATTTCTGATATTTCTTTTAAAGACAGTTCTCTTGCCAAAATGATCCTTTTTGCTCCCAGTTCCTTCCACATAGCAACACTTGCCCAGTTTGTGTTGCTGGCTTGTGTGCTTATAGTTATTGGCAAGTTTGTATGTTTTCTTATTATATTAAATACCCCTAAATCGGCTACTATTACTGCATCTACTTTTAAACTTTCAAGATATTTTGTATATTCAGGAAGTATTTCTAAATCTTCATTATGGGGTATTGCATTCACGGTAATGAAAAGTTTTTTCCCTAAGTTGTGAGACAATTTAATGGCCTTTTCTAATTCTTCATCTTCAAAATTCTTAGAAAAGGCTCTTAGATTTAAAACTTTTCCACCAATATATGCAGCATCAGCTCCATAATGATAAACCGTTTCTAATTTTTCATAATTTCCAGCTGGCGACAATAATTCTACTTTCTTCATTTTATTTTATATCCACCTCAAATTTATAAAATAAAAACAACGTTTCAAATTCATCTCCGCCATTTTTTAGTGATTTCCAATTCAATCCAAAATCTCCTAGTTTAGAATCCAATAAAATTCTAAATTCTATACTATTAATTTCCCCATGTGCGTTGTAACCACTATCAAAAATATAACTTAGATAACCTTTTTCGAAAGCCAAAGTTAGATCTAAACTGTTGATTTTAGAATCTTCTCCATATTTAAAACCAAAAGGATAATCAAAAAAGATCCTTGCTCCTGGATCGTTTGATAAAGCTATCGTACGGTAGTACAAATTATTATATGGGTAATCGCTAGAGAAAAAGGAATCTTCTACCTCGTATCTTTCAAACCCTATTTTAAATTTCAAACCATCAAAATCAAATGTTTTTGATATTCCTAATCCGTACCCACCCTTAAGAGTATCATAATTTATTGCGTACTCCCCATCCAAATTAATTCCTAGAAATGGTATGAGCTTAATATATCCCCCATAAATTCCCACATCGGATTTAACAAAAACATTTATAGGATTAGGAAGCTTCCCTGCTACCTGATTCAATGAACTAATTCCCAGATATAATTTTTCATTGGGATTATAATTTAATCCGTTGTAAAAGGCGTTTCTAAAGGCAATAAAATCCTCATCCATCTTTTCATATTCTTGCTTTGACATCATTGGAACCATCGATATAATTGCAAAATCATAATCAATTTGGGAATTAAATCTGTAAGAAAAAGCAAATGTATCGTAATAAGGCGAATTATCCGATAAAACAAGATTATACTTCATTGGGCCATAAGAAAGAGGTACTCTACCTACAAAAAAACTTAACTTTTCTTTATTGTAGGATAAATAAGATAAGGTCGGAAAATCTAATCCTATATAAACTATATCAGGTAAATCAAAAAGATTATAATTTCCATACTTGAAATACGTTGTGTCTGCTAACCTAAAATCAGCAATGAATTGTGCATAGAAATAGTCTTCATAATAAGATTTAAAACCAAAAGAAAACAACTCTCCGTTTTTTAAAACAAAGTCTCTGAACAAATTCTCTTTTATATTCGTACTTCTATACCAGCCACCTGAGACTAAACTAAAATTATCTACTAACCTTTCTTCATATTTTAGATCGAAAGTAAAACTTAAATAATTTTCAAAGCCTTCGACGTTATTTTCATCATCGTAGATTGGATATTTTAAATTGTTACCACCCAAAAAAACAAAATAATATTTTGGGTCTTCTTTAGTTAGAAATTTGGCTGACGAAAAACTTAAAATCACAAAAAAAATACTAGCAATAAGTAAAGTCAATTTTTTCATTTTTTCTCACTTTATTTTTAATACAAAGTATTCCCAGAAATTTCTAATATAAACAACTATAGGCAAAGCGATAAGAACACCTAAAAGACTGAATAATTCACCAAATAGAAGAAGCGAAACAATAATAACAAACCAGTGTAAATTCAGAGCATTACTTTGAATCTTTGGATGTAAAAACCACATCTCTAATTGATTAGCAAGAGTTAAAATTATCAGTCCCAATATCAGCCCTATTAATCCATTTTCAGTGAAAGCAAGCATAAGCAGAGGTATTGCTGAAATTACAACACCCAAATAAGGTATAAAATCAGTTATCCAAGCTAAAACTCCTAAAAAAAGAGCGCTTGGAATTTTCAATATAAAAGACATAACACCTATAAAGGTACCAAGCATTAAAGCTGCTAAAAACTGTCCGAGAACGAATCTTTCAAACTGTGAATAAGTCTCTTTTATAAATTTCAAACCTCTTTCTCTATCACTTACTGGATAAAGTTTCCATACATTATTTTTTGCTACAGATCTTAAAGATCCTATCGCGGTTGTTGTAATAACCAAAACTATTGTTGCAGTAATCAAGTTAGGCACATAGGCAATCATTTGGTTTATTATATTCAAAGCAAAATCAGATAAGTTTTGATTGAGTGAATTAATAAAATCTATCAACCATACAGGTAATTGGGCTAATTGCTCTTCTTGAGGAATAGTTAAAGTTGAAAGCATCGAAAACAATTTTCTTCCTTCATTAATAACAACTGGAAAGAAATTAATCCCCGCATAAAGTATAAGTCCTAGAACAAGAACGTGAGATATGACAGATGACACTTTTGGATTCATAAACTTGGACAAAAGACCTTTAGGAGCTTCTATTAACATAGAAATAAATACACCTAAGATCAGAGCACCAATAATAAAAGGGGAAAAATAAGCTAAGAAAAGAAATATTACCAAATATATCAGCGTTAGCCAGCCACCATAAGATAACAATAGTTTCGCCCTCCATTTCTATTAAGAATATTATTTTATAAAACGTAATTCTTTCTTTTTTTTAGGTACATATCTCTAATATAGTCTAATTCCTTAAGATAAATTGGATCTTTGAAATTAGAATAGGTATATTTTAATGGTTCCCACTCTCCAAAATTGTACATCAGAGTAACTTCTGCGTAGATATTCTTACCTATGTATAACCTATTACCCCAATGTTTCGTGCTAGCTAAAACAAACTGGGTATGATGCAAATAACCGATATCCAAATTTACTTTTCTATTATTATCTACAGAGTATAACCTCTCTATTTCATTGGTTATCAACTTTGCATCAGGAAGAAATGCAGGAGAACCGAGGTTTTTAAAACTAATAAGCCTCCCTTCAATTTTGATGTTTTTGCCCATTTCTTCATTATAGTAATAAGTAAAACGTTGAAAATCTAACGGTTTAGAAACATAATCAACAAGACCAAAATGGTCCTCAAGAATATTCTTTAAGTTCATTTTATTCAACCAAAGCTCTGAATCTCCTGCGGTAAAAAGATGGATCACATAATTTACAAGATCAGCTACCTTAGTCTTCCCCATATGTTAAGCTCACCTCAAAATTTTCAATTTTTATACTATATTTAGCTATTGGTGTTTCAATAAGGGTTTCTCCTTGATTATTTTCAAATTCTATTTTTTCTCCGAAAGGTAGCTCGATTATTAGACTTTCTTTTGGCTCTAATGCTTTATCTCCAACTGTTATTTGTGAAGGACCGTTATTGATAATATTCAGTGTGTAAATATTCCTTTTTAAAACGTTATTATAATACCGTAGGTCTTTTATCAAAAAATATAGAAACACTAAATTAACTATTAAAAAACACGTAATTATCAAACGATAAAAGCTGACTTTTAAATTTTTAGATACTTTTTTTATTTCCTTTTTCTCTTCTTTTTCATATTCTTCCTTAAAAATTATATTTACTTCTTCGCCCAGCAAAGAGCTGAGTCTCTTTGATATATCAAACAATGATACTTTTGTGAAAGTATCAAATTGCCCATTTATTAGGTTTTCTAAGGTGATGATTGGGATTTTTAATTCCTTAGCGATTTGTTCTTTCGAATATTTTGATTTTTCTATTAAATTATTTATATCTTTATCCCAGTAAGCTTTAATCATTTTCCCTGAACCCCACAATCTTTGTTTTGTAGTTAATTATATCACACTATTTTTGAAAATATTTTAGTAGATACTTCTGTAAAAAATATTTGTAAATTACAAAATAATAGGGTAAAATATTAATAATATATAATAATGAAATTTTTTTCATACCATATTATAAAAATACACCATCACTCCCAAAGGAGGAATTATTGATGTTTGATAAGGAAAAAATCGACGAAATAGAAAAAAAGAAAAGAGACTGGGAAGAAAAAACATTGAATAAAACATTAGCGAAATTTCCTGAAAGAAAAGAGAAATTTCACACTACTTTCGAAGAAGACATATTACGAATTTATACTCCTTCAGATATAGAAAACTTAAACTATTTAGAAGATTTAGGATTCCCGGGAGAATACCCTTTTACTAGGGGAGTTCAACCTACTATGTACAGAGGCAAATTTTGGACCATGAGGCAATACGCTGGATTTGGAACAGCAGAAGAATCAAACAAAAGGTATAAATACTTATTAGAACAGGGTCAAACTGGTCTTTCTATTGCTTTTGATCTTCCTACACAAATAGGATACGATTCAGATGATCCTATGAGTGAAGGGGAGGTAGGCAAAGTTGGGGTTGCAATAGATTCTTTAAGAGATATGGAGATTTTGTTTGATGGTATCCCCCTAGATAAAGTTAGCGTATCCATGACTATCAATTCCACTGCAATGATCCTGTTAGCAATGCTTATGGTTATAGCAAAAAAACAAGAAGTACCATATGATAAATTAAGAGGGACTATACAAAACGATATATTAAAGGAATATATGGCAAGAGGAACTTACATATTTCCTCCAAAAGAGTCTATGGATTTAATAGTTGATATTTTCGATTATGGAAGTAAAACTCTTCCAAAATTCAATTTAATAAGTATAAGTGGATACCATATTAGAGAGGCTGGAGCAAATGCTGCACAAGAGGTAGCTTTCACTTTAGCAGACGGTATAGCATATGTAGAAGCAGCGATAAAAGCCGGCTTAGATCCTAATGAATTTGGTAAAAATCTTTCGTTTTTCTTTAATGCTCACAATAATTTTTTAGAAGAGATTTCAAAATTTAGGGCAGCAAGAAGATTATGGGCAAAAATCATGAAGGAAAGATTCGGTGTAACCGATGAAAGAGCTATGAAACTAAAGTTTCATACCCAAACAGCTGGTTCTACCTTAACGGCTCAACAACCCTTAAACAATATAATAAGAGTAACTATACAGGCATTAGCTGCGGTTTTAGGAGGCACACAATCACTTCACACTAACTCCTATGATGAAGCTTTAGGTTTACCTACCGAACAAGCTGTAACCATTGCTTTAAGAACCCAACAGATTATAGCTCATGAAATGGGAGTTACTGAAACTGTAGATCCTCTAGCAGGATCGTTTGCCATAGAAAAAATGACTTCACAGATAGAAGAAAAAGCAATAAAGTACATTAATGAGATAGATAAAATAGGTGGTATGGTTAAAGCTATAGAGATAGGATATCCTCAAAAAGGAATATTGAATAGTGCTTACAAAACACAAAAAAAGATAGAAGATAAAGAACAAATTATTGTGGGCGTTAACAAATACAATTCAGATGCTGAAGAAAAAGTGGAAATGCTTAAAATGGATGAAAACATTGAAGAAAGACAAATTCAAAAACTTAAAAAATTGAAAAGTGAGCGAGATACTAATAAAATACAAAAATCCCTAGAACGACTTAAAAAAGCAGCAACAATAAGAGAAAATCTTTTCCCCTTTGTCATTGAATGTGTAGAGAATTATGCAACAATTGGTGAGATAATAAAAACATTAAAAGAAGTCTATGGAGTTTACGAAGAAAACTTAACTATATAAAATAAAAAACAATGAATTACCTTCAAAATACCCACTTCAGAAATAGCAAAAAATAGTGGTTAAGCTGAAGTAAAAAAGATTAAATAAAAGGAAAGAAGAACTAAAATATTGAATTCCAAGGAAAAATGCTCTTTGAAAAAGTCAAAAAACTTAAAGAAGGATAAAAAGATACAAGAAAGTACTCATTTTGAAGAAAAAACAGGAATAAAAAGACTCCAGTTAGTCAGTAACTGGTTGTTAGAAAGTATTGATTATAACTAAGATGACAAATCAGCAAACAGCAGTCTCATACATCAAAGTCTTAGGAGAAGCTAATAAATCATCTCTACCCATACTATGAGCCAAGAAAGCTGAAGCAATAAGATAAAGGTTAGAAAGGTTACATTCAACTTCAACAGCATTTTTACATCTCAAAGAAGTAGAATTAGTCATATCAGCCAACTTAGAAAAGATAGACTCAATAAGGGTACGCTTTTTGTAAACCTTTTTGAAAGAAGAAGAATCTCTGTTGAGAAAACGACGGAAATCATCTTTAGAAAAGTTTCTATAGGCATAACAATTGTTTTTGTTCAAAGGACAATTGGAAGGATCATCACAAACGTATTTATTTCTAAAGATATTCCTTTTAGTCTCACGGTAGTGAGAATGAAGAGAAAGAGGTTTACCGCAATCACCCACTAAAGGTTTCTTAGAAGAAGTTCTAAGAGGAATAAAAGCGGTAGACTCACTCTCCAAATGAACAAAATCGTAAAGATCAGAAGAATCGTAAGCGGCATCAGCCAAGAAATTAAACCCAGAAAGATTCAAAAGTTCTTTAGCTTTATTCAGTAAAGGGAAAGCATAATTCTTATCGTGATGGCTAGCAGAAGAAACAACGCTAAACAGGGGAACATTTAAAAAAGAAAGGGTATGAACCTTGTAACCAAGATAAGAGATAGAGTTTTTCTGGTTACCGTGTTTATCGTAAACAGGTTTAGAATTAGAAACAGGTTTAACACCGAAATCAGCATCAAGTGGAGAGTTATAATACTCATTACAATATTTAAACTTACCGTGGCTCTTCTTATTGTTGAAAAAGGAACGAAAAGTGACAGGGTAAGAATCAATACAAAGGTTAATAGGATCAAAGACACCCATATCGATACCTCTTTTAACGGTAGAAGCAATGATATCATCGAGTAAAGAAGTATCAAAAGACTTCTTAAAAGAAGAAAAGGTAGACTCAGAAGGGACAAAGTTAGCAATAGGGTTAAAGCCTATAGCTTGAGAGAAAAAAGGATATGATCTAAGGAAATGAATCAACTCTCTAGTATTAAACCCTTTAACCTTTTGAACGAACAAAGCCTTAAGTAAAGAGTGACGAGAATAACCAGTTCTACCAACATGGGGATTGTTAAATTCAGGAACAGCAGACCAATCTATTTGATTTATCAAATCGAGCAAATATTTAAACTCAGAATGTTTATTAAAATAATCGGAATAAACGAAATCGAAATACAGTTGATTGGATTCAGAATGAAGAGACATCTGGTTAACCTCCTTACGGGATAATAAATTTGTGGTACCAAATACATTATAACGTAGGGAGGTAACCACTTCAAACACAAGGTATTAAAAGTTAGTTAAATTCTGTGTTTTGGAATTTCTAAAGACAGTATTACCTTCAAAAATAAAGGAGGTTGTTACTAATTGCCTAAAAAAATTAGAGTTTTAATTGGTAAACCTGGTTTAGATGGCCATGACAGAGGTGCAAAAGTTATAGCGAGAGCGTTGAGAGATGCTGGTATGGAAGTAATTTACACAGGAATTAGAAGAACCCCACAAGAAATAGTTGAATCAGCAATACAAGAAGATGTTGATGTAATTGGTCTTTCAATCTTATCTGGTGCTCATAAAAACCTGTGTAAAAAAATAATTGAACTTCTTCAAGAAAAGAATGCTGACATACCAGTAATGTTAGGCGGGATTATACCTGAGGAGGATATAAAAGAGTTAAAAGAAATGGGTATAGTCGAAATTTTTATACCGGGAACTCCTCTTTCTGAAATAATCGAGAAGGTGAAAAATGTTGTATTGGAAAGAAAAGTTTGAGAAATTAATCCCAAAATTCAAATCAGGGGATAAAAGTGCCCTTGCTAAAATGATTTCCCTGGTTGAGGAAAACCCAACAGATAGTTGGCTTATAATTTCAAAATTACAGTCTGAAATACCCCCAAAGAATTCTCATGTAATAGGCATTACTGGAAGTCCCGGGGTGGGTAAAAGCACTTTTATTTCACAATTAATAGAACACTATACGAGAAAAAAAGAAAAAATCGGCATAATTTTGATAGATCCAAGTAGCCCTTTTACAGGAGGCGCATTTTTGGGGGATAGGGTAAGAATGTTTAGCTCAATTAATTCTTCCAATGTATATATAAGAAGTTTAGCAAGTAGAGGTGCTGTAGGTGGTGTTTGTAATGCCATTTATGATATAACTGATATTATGAAATCTTTTGGATTCGATAAAATAATTATAGAAACCGTTGGCGCAGGCCAATCAGAAATAGATATATTCTATGCATGCGATACAACCATCTTACTATTGTCTCCCGATTCTGGCGATGAGATTCAAATTTACAAAGCTGGAATAATGGAAATAGCTGATTTTTACGTTGTTAACAAAATAGATTTACCTAACTCAAAAAGATTTTTAATGTACTTAGAAAGTTATTTTGATTCAAAAAATGAAGGTAAAAAAAAGATTTTTGGTATTAGTTCAACTGAAAGACTAGGATTTGAAGAATTATTCGATAACATAGAACTAAACGAAAAAGAAAAAATAAATCAAGACTCTAAACTTCTATTAAGAGAAAAAAACAAAATAAAATACTATTTTCTTAACATAATAGAAAATTTTTTAGAAGAACATATTGTAGAAAGAAATGACATTTCTTTCTTAAAAGATGAAATTCTAAAATTTCTATGTAGAGGAGAGTCGAATAATGCAAAAGAAGATTGATCATATTGGAATTGCTGTAAATTCAATTGATACGGCTTTAAAATTTTATCAAGACTTACTTCACATTCAAAAAAGTGGAGAGGAAATTCTTGAAGATAGAGGAATAAAAGTCGTTTTTTTATATGTAAAAGATGTTAGAATAGAATTAATGGAACCAATTAGAGAAAACTCAGAAATATCAAAATTTCTTGAAAAACGCGGTGAAGGTTTTCACCATATTGCATTTGAAGTAGATGATATTGAAGAAGTCTTAAAAACAGCTAAAAAAAATGGGTATAGAACCTTATCCGATACACCACAAAAAGGAGCTGAAGAAAGTTTAGTTTTCTTTTTACATCCTAAATCAGCTAATGGCATTTTAACTGAATTTGTTCAACACATCAAATAAAGGAGGATAATTTATGCCTGATGAAGAACTAATACAAAAAATAGAAGTGTTAAAGCAAAAAAAGGAAAGTTTGTTAATAGGTGGCGGAAAAGAAAGAATAGAAAAACAACATAAAAATGGCAAATTAACTGCTAGAGAAAGAATAAATTTACTTGTAGATGAAGGAACCTTTGAAGAAATAGATATGATGGTGAAACACAGATGTACTTATTTCGGGTTGGATAAAAAAGAGTTCCCCTACGACGGTGTTGTAACTGGATTTGGAGAAATTGATGGGAAAAAAGTAGCAATTTTTTCTCAGGATTTTACCATTCAAGGCGGCTCTTTGGGGGAAATGCATGCTAAAAAAATAATGAAACTTCAAGACTTAGCAATGACTTATGGAATCCCTATTATTGGTATAAACGACTCAGGTGGAGCAAGAATTCAAGAAGCGGTTGATGCGCTATATGGCTATGGAGGAATATTTTACAGAAACACACAGGCGTCAGGTGTTATACCCCAAATAACTGTAATTGCTGGTCCATGTGCGGGCGGAGCAGTTTATTCCCCAGCTATTACCGATTTTGTAATAATGGTTGATCAAACTTCTCAAATGTTTATTACCGGTCCTCAGGTTATTAAATCTGTAACAGGTGAATCAATTGATAAAGAAAATTTGGGAGGAGCAAAGATACACAACTCAAAAAGTGGTGTCGCTCATTTATTAGCTAAAGACGACGAAGAAGCGATGAAACTTACAAGAAAATTACTTTCTTACTTACCGTCAAACAATGTTGATCCAGTAGAAGTAATAGACTTCGACAAAAAGTATAAACCAAGTGAAGAAATAAACGATATAGTCTCACCAAATCCTAAAAAAAGTTATGATGTAAAAGATATAATAAATTTAGTTTTTGATCCAGGATCATTTTTTGAAATGCATCCTCACTTTGCTAAAAATATAGTCGTTGGTTTTGCAAGGCTTCAGGGAAAATCTGTAGGAATTATTGCCAATCAGCCTAAGATTTTAGCAGGTTCTCTTGATATCGATGCTTCAGATAAGGCTGCTAGGTTTATTAGATTTTGCGATTCTTTTAATATTCCAATTATAACCTTTGTAGATACGCCAGGTTATTTACCCGGAGTTTCTCAAGAACATGGTGGAATAATCAGACATGGGGCAAAGCTCTTATTCGCTTATTCAGAAGCCACCGTGCCTCTTATCACCGTTATTTTAAGAAAGGCTTACGGAGGAGCCTATATAGCTATGGCTTCACAACATCTTGGAGCAGATTTTGTTTTTGCTTGGCCTACTGCTGAAATAGCCGTTATGGGGTCTGAAGGAGCGGCAAACATAATATTCGCAAAAGAGATAGAACAATCAGAAAACCCTGAAGAAACTCGTAAAAAAAGTGTGGAAGAGTATAAAGAGAGATTTGCAAATCCTTACGAAGCTGCTTCAAGAGGATATATAGAAGACGTTATCGAACCAATACAAACAAGAAACAAACTGTCTAGTGCTCTTTCAATAGCATATTCAAAAGTTAAAGCCAAACCTTCAAAAAAACACGGTAACATTCCTTTATAAAGAGGGATAATTATGAGAAATATATGGACATTAGCTTTAATGGGTATATCTATAGTTTTTATACTACTTATTATTTTAATGGCGATTATTTGGTCATTTAAATTTTTATTCAAAAGTAAAAACGGGAACAATAATGTTACTACCAATCTAGAAAAACCACATAAGGAGTATATAAAACCTCCACAAGTAAAAAAAATCGAAAATCAAGAAAACATCACAGAAGAAGAGCTATTTGCAATTGTTTCAGCGATAAGTAGTTATATTTCTCAAGCAGAGTTTAAAATAGAAAGCATAAAAAGAATTCAAGATTCTGAGAAAATTGAGAATAAAATTAAAAACAAGTGGATCTCCCATGAACCAACTTTTTCTTGGAATCCATATTATAATAAACGTTGGAGGTAGGTTAAATTGAAAAGAAAATTTAAAGTTTCTATAAATGATAAAAGCTATGAAGTTGAGGTAGAAGAAATAGATTCAGAAGATAATAAAAATATAGTCGAAAAAACATCTAAGAATTATGAAGATGATGAAGTAAAAGAAATAAAAAAGGAAAAAATCGAGAAGAAACCAAAAGAAATTCCAGAAAAACCGAAAAAAGAAAAAAGAAAAGAGGAGAAAAAAACAGAAGAAACAAAAACGGAATCATTTAAAAGCGATGAAACTTCTGGTTTTGAAGTAAAAGCTCCTCTTCCAGGGTTAGTTAATGAAATAAACGTAAGAGAAGGTCAAACTGTCAAAGCTGGTGATAAACTTTTGGTAATAGAGGCAATGAAAATGGAAAATGAAATTCCTGCAGAATACGATGGTGTCGTAGAAAAAATCCTAGTAAAAAGGGGAGATAGTGTCGAGGGTGACCAAATTCTAATGATAATTAAATAATATACTAATCTTAAGAGGCCCTTCCCAAAGGAGGCTAATAGTACCTAATATGAGAGAAAGTTTAGCTCTTAAAATGCGGCGTTTTACGATATCGTTAGTAATTTTTATCTTAATTGTTCTAATAGGCACTTTAGGTTATACCATGCTTGAAGATTGGTCTTTATTAGAATCACTTTTTTTTACCCTCGTCACCCTCAGCACAGTAGGTTATAATTTACCAGAAAGCATAACAAGTGGAACTCAAATGTTCACAATTATTTTAATATTATCAGGAATTACGGTTGTCGTTTATTCTTTATCAACTTTAACTTCTTTTATCATTGAAGGTGAAATGAAAAATGCCCTGGAGGCCCGAAAAAGGATGAAAAAAATTAATAATATGAAAAATCATTACATTGTTGTTGGAGCAGGAAAAACAGGCTTTTTTGTCTGTCAAAACATGATAAAAGAAAAGAAGGATTTCATACTTCTAGATAAATCCGAAGAGAAGATTCATCAATTCATACAAGAAATTAATGAGGAAATTACATATATTGTTGGTGATGCAAAAAACGAAAATGCCCTTTTAGATGCCGGAATTGAAAGGGCAAATAGTGTAATACTCACCCTACCTTCAGATGTTGATAATCTTTTTGCCGCTTTGACTGTTAAAAGCATAGCCCCGGATATAAATATAATTTCTAAGGTCAACGATCCCGAATCTGTTAAAAAGCTTTCGTACGCAGGTATAAATAAAATAGTACTTGAATCAGAAATTTCTGGTAACAGATTAGCTTATATGGCAACGAGGCCTAACATTGTCTCTTTTCTTGAAACGATAATACATACACCCGAAAAAGATCTTCAATTAGAAGAGGTAAAAATCCCTGAAAATTCATGGATAGCGGATAAAACATTAAAAGAAATAGCTTTACCAGACAAAGTAGATCTTATAGTTATTGCTGTTAGAAAAAAAGACAATAAAAGCATATTCAATCCCAAAGCATCCACTAAGATTGAAAAAGATGATGTAATTATAGTCCTTGGAGAAGATTCTAAAATAATGAAATTAAAAGAAATAATTAACAAAGAAGATGAAGATTATGAGGTAAAAAATCAATAGAAAAATGGAGGAGGGGGGAAATTGTTTAAAAAACCTATATTTCTTTGTTTAGTAACTATCTTTTCTTTTTCTTTGATATTTTCATTAAACTTAGAATTAAGCGCTGAAGGTTTTTATGAAGAAGATAAATTAACCGATAGGTTAGGTGTGACTCTTTATTATACAACCTCAAATTTTGATATTATGAGCGATATAGCTTTTTACAACGATGATAAGTACCATTTCTACGAAGAAGATTATTACTGGGGTCATTATTTCTTGATAGAAAACAGTTATATAACTCTTAGAAATTATGACGGAACTATATCCTTAAGTGGGGGAATAAAAGATCTCAAAGATGAGATCAATTCTCCATATTCTTTGTTCTTTTCATCCGAAAAGATTTCTCAACCTTATTTTGAGTTTAGTTATGAAAATGATAACTTCTTTTTTGAAACGATGTGGGTACAACTTGTGAGCAAAAATAACGGAAATTTTCCTGACTCAACTAGTAGCATGAATTACAAGCTTTATGGGTTGAAAGTTGGAGATTTTAGGGTAGGTTATCAAGACGTTCTGGTTTACGAAAGAGCTTTTGATTACTACTATCTTTTAAACCCAATGCCCGCATACTTTGCCCAAGAATTTAGATCTTCTAGTAATAATATGCCGTGGTCAGAAGATGATAGCAATGATAATTCTATAATGGGATTCTTTTTTGATTATAACGATCCTAATTATTACCTATATTCTCAGTTATTAGTAGATGATTTTAACACGAATAGGTTTTTCAATCCAGAAGGTACTCAAAACCCTGACAAGGTTGCTTTTTCTTCGGGATTCAACGTAAAAAGTAATATCGGAACATTCGGGCTACACGGAGCTTTTGCAACAAGATACACTTTTCAACGAGGCGGAGGCCCTGGCTATACAATATATCCAGAAAATACTTACAATGGTGAAACAATAGATTACACCGATAATTATATAGGTTACAAATATGGAGAAAACACCGTTTCTTTTTTAATGGATTACGATTATACCTTAGATAACTGGTTTAATATTTATTCTTCATTTGAAACAATTTTATCTGGTAGTAAATCACCTACTAAAAAAACTGCTCCAAATAGTGGGACATATCTTTTAGATGAAGACAAGTTGGAAAAAAGATATATTTATACATTGGCAACAAAATTCTTCTTTAAAAACATAGAACTTAATTTATCTACCAATATGGGGGTAATCCAAAATAAATTAGAATTGGATGAAGAAAAAAATGAGTTTGTTCCTTCAGATGAAGAAAAAAATATCATTAGATTAAATTTTGGAATCGCTATAAAATTTTAATATAATTTTTAAGTAAAAAAAATAACACTCTTCGTTTTTTCTGTTATAATGATACATGTTAAATTCCTGCTTCTGACAAGTTCAGAGGCCTAAGACCATAGGAGGAGGTATAAAGTGAGTAAAAGATATTATGAGACTATGTTTGTTGTAAGAACAGATCTTCCAGAAGAAGAAAGAAATGCTCTAGCAGAAAAAGTAAGAGGCTGGATTGAAAATCAAGTTGGCGGAGAAGTGGAAGAGTTCACAAGATGGGGTATTAGAAAATTAGCCTATAGAACTCAAAAAGGAAAATTTACAGATGGTGACTACACTTATATTATTTACAATGCTGAACCTGAAAAAATTAACCAACTTGATGAACTTTTTAAGGTTAATCAACAAATTTTTAGATTTCAAACTATAAGAAGAGAAGATCTAGAAAAAAAGGTAAGAAAAACACAGAAAAAGACTAAGATAAAAGTAGAAGAGCCTGAAGTTACCGAAGAAATTTAAAATAAATTTAGGAAGTGTTTTTTTATGTCTATTTCTTATAACAAGGTTATTTTGGTTGGAAGACTAACAAGAGACCCCGAAATACGATCTACGATGAATGGAAAGAACGTTGCGAATTTTAGTTTGGCTGTTGACCGTGGGTTTTCCAATAACCAAGATACTACAGATTTCATACGTATAGTTGCTTTTGATAAACAAGCAGATTTTGCTTCTAATTATTTAAAAAAAGGCAAATTAATATTAGTTGAGGGGTCTTTACACATCAACCAATGGACTGATAGAGATAATATAAAAAGAGAGAGCGCAGAAGTTTGGGCTAATCGTATGACTTTTATGGAAACAAAAAAGGCACAACAACAAAATGATTTTATTGACATGGACATAACTGTTGAAGAAGGAGCCACAAACGATAACTCTATAGAAGAAATAGATGATGATGTTTTTTCCGACGAAATCCCTGATTTTGAGGAAAGTTTAAGTGATTTGGAAAGCGATCTTACATCCGATGAAAAACCTATATGATTTTTTTCTAGAAAAATAAAAATGGAGGTCTATTATAAATGGCTTATGTAAAAAGAGATAGAAAAAGAGTAAAGAAATGCAAACTTTGTAGAGATAATGTTGAATATATAGACTACAAAGATGTAAAAAAATTAAAAGAATTCATAAATGAAAAAGGAAAAATTGTTCCTAAAAGAATAAACGGTAACTGTGCAAAACACCAAAGAATGGTAAGAACTGCTATTCATAGGGCTAGAAAAGTAATGCTTTTACCATACGTTAGTGAGTAAAATTTTTCACTATCAAATAGATAGAGGGAGATCCTCTATCTATTTTTATTTGTTCTAAAACACATCTGTGTTTTTTTTGAACTTAATTATGATAAAATATTATAAAGGGGTGTATGATTGTATGAAGGTATTGCTAATTCAAGATGTGCCAAAACTCGGGAAAAAGGGAGAGGTTAAAGAAGTTTCTGATGGGTATGCTAGAAATTTCCTAATTCGTAAGAACTTGGCTGTCGAAGCTACAAGCGGAAAGCTAAAACATTTAGAAACAATAAAAAATATAGAGGATCAAAAAAAAGAAAACATAAAAAAGAGTAGCGAAGATATTTTGGCAAAATTAAAGGGTAAGAAAATTCAAATAAAAGCAAAATCTGGAGAAAAGGGGAAGTTATTTGGAGCGATAACCGCTCAGAATATTTCTGACAAAATAACCGAGGTTATAGGTGAAAAATTTGACAAAACATGGATAGATCAAAAAGTCAACATTAAGGAATTAGGAATCTATTCATTAAAATTGAAGCTTCCTCAAGGAGTGAGAGGAGAGATAAAGGTTGAAGTTTTACCTGAAGAATAAAAGCTAGTTGGGAGTTGTGAGGATTGGAATTTTTAATAAAGTCAAAGGCTTTGTATACAACATGGGTATTCTATAAGCCGAATAGAATACTTTTTGATGCAGGAGAAGGAGTAAGTGCCGAATTAGGAAACAAGATATATGGAATTGAAAAAATTATTTTAACTCACTCCCATGTGGATCACATAGCAGGATTATGGGGAATAATAAATACTCGCAACAATGCTATGGGAAGTAGAAACAAGAAATTAGAGATATATTACCCTCAAGGTTCAAATAATATAAATGAGTATTTACAATTCATAAGTAGAATGAACAAAAGGTTGAGATACGATGTCGTTTTCAAAGAAATCGATTTATCAAACTCTATTAAGCTAAATAATAAAAGATTTATAAAACCATTCAAAACCAGACATTCTCCGGGAGAAGTTTCTTTTGGATATCAAATATTAGAAACAAGAAAAAGATTGAAGGAGTCTTATAGGAACTTAAAAGAAGAAGAAATTAGAAATTTAATAGTTAATGAAAAAAAAGATATTTTGGAAAATTACACTGCTAACATTTTAACCATAAGCGGTGATTCTTTACCTATTCCTCCAAATTTTGCCAAGGATTGCGAAATATTAATTCATGAGTGTACTTTTTTTGAAGAGAATGACCGAAAGATCAGAAACCATACTTCTTTGTCAGAATTGAAAAGATTAATACATGAAACTATGCCAAAACAAATTATTATTTATCACGTTTCAAGTAGATACAACAAAATAATTAAAACAACTACTGAACATTTAAGAAAAGAGTTTCCAAATACAAATATTAATATAGTTCATCCAGAAAGAATATTTAAAATATAATAAATCAGAGGTGAAATTTATGGGGCAATGGGGTGTCTGGATCATATTTGCAATAATTTTTGCCATAGCCGAAGCAGTTCTTCCTTCATTTTTTTTCTTATGGTTTGCAATAGGAGCTGGAGTTGCTGCTGTTAGTTCTTTGTTTATTTCATCAGCATCTTTAAATTTAATTATATTTCTGACAGTTTCTTTTATACTTTGGATTTCAACCAAAAGAATAGTTCAAAGACTGTATAAAAGTTCATCAGATTCGAAAGTTTATCAGGAACAAATTGCCGGGAAGAAGGGCAAAATCGATAAAATTTATGATAATGGAAGAATAATAGTTAGAATCAAAGGTGATGAGTGGAGAGCTTTTCCTGAAGAAGATCAACCTATGAATGAATTACATGTTGGTGATGATGTCATAATAACTAGAAAAAGTGCTAATTTTGTCTATATAAAAAAATTAGAAAGTTCAGAGGATAACAAAAGGGAAGAAGTTTAGAATATTTTCATTAAATCTTTTAAAGAAAGGTGGGGAATAAAATGTTCCTGATTTTAATAATAGTTGTTGTGTTTCTTATTTTTTTAGCTTCAGTAAGTTTGAAGGTCATTCGTCCGTATGAAAAAGGCTTGGTAGAAAGATTAGGAAAGTTCCACAGACAGGTAGATTCAGGCTTGAATTTTATTACGCCATTTATAGAAAGAATAACTAAAGTTGATTTAAGAGAAATGGTAATAGATGTACCGCCTCAAGAAGTTATTACCAGAGACAACGTTATAGTTACTGTAGATGCTGTAATATACTATGAGGTTACCGATGCGTACAGAGTAGTATATAACGTTGGAGATTTCACTTCTGCTGCTGTAAAATTAGCTCAAACGAATTTAAGAAATGTAATAGGTGAGCTGGAATTGGACCAAACCCTTACATCTAGGGAAAGAATAAACACAAAATTAAGAGAGGTACTTGATGAAGCAACTGATAAATGGGGAGTTAGAATAACAAGAGTAGAAATTAAAAAGATTGATCCACCCCAAGATATAATGGATGCTATGAGCAAACAGATGAAAGCCGAAAGAATGAAAAGAGCAGTTATTTTAGAAGCCGAAGGGTATAAACAATCACAAATTACCCGAGCAGAAGGAGATAGAAATGCAGCAATTTTAAAGGCAGAAGGAGAAGCTGAAGCCGTTAAGAAGAAAGCAGACGCTGAAAAATACAAGCTTAGTATAGAAGCAGATGGTGAAGCGGAAGCTATTCTAAAAGTATTTAATTCTATACACAAAGGTAATCCTACAAAAGATTTAATAACCCTAAGATATTTTGAAGCTTTAAAATCCATTTCAGATGGACAATCTACAAAGATATTTATGCCTTATGAAATATCAGGCATACTTAGTTCTGTAGCTGCTATGGCTGATATCTCAAGAAATGATGTCCCTTTAGAAAACAATCCAAAAAATAAAGAATAAATTTGATTTGTGAGGATTCAAAGATGTTCTTTTTAAGGTCTATATTTATAAACGCTATTAGTTTTATTATAGCGTTTTTGAGTATTAAAAATCTAATATTAAAAAATAGAGAATTATTTAATTTTATAGATTATTTTAATATCTATGGAGCAAGTTCTTTTTTGCTCCTTTGTTTTTACTTGAAATATTTAAGCAATTCTATCTATTTCATGGAAATAATTATATTCATTATCATCACATTCTATTACCTTAGATCTTTTAATACCGCAACTCAAAAGTATCATGAAAGATTCAAAATAACGATTCTATCACTAGGGAATTCAAAGAAAAGTTATTTTAGCAACTTTCTTTCAAAAAAGATTCTATCAAGAGGTTTTGAAGCATATCTTTTTGCTCTTTCTTTACACTATTTTCTAGATAAACTTTTTTATTCATTATATGTGTATGTTCATCCTCTAATAATAGTAATACCAGCTGTTATATTATTTTTAACTGCTTTAGCGAAAACTTCAAAAGTTAACAAAATATATAAAATTTTAAAGTGAATTAAATCAAATTATGTTATTATACCTATGGAGGGTATAATAACAATATAAAACTAATAAATAAACGGAGGTCTTTAATTATGGAAAAAATGCTAGACAAGGATACACAAAATAAAGTGAGAGAGATTTTACAAGAATTAACACAACCTGTCAAAATCGTACTGATAAAAAATGAAGGAGAATACTCTGATATTGTTGAACAACTTTTAGACGAACTAAAGGAATTAGACGAAAGAATAATAGTAAATAGCTATCATTCTGATTCAGAAGAAGCAAGAACTTATCAATTTGAAAATGATCTCTTACCGGCTTTGTTGATTTTAGACAACGATGGTAAAGATTATAGAATAAGGTACTACGGTATACCTTCAGGATACGAATTTACCACACTTTTACAGAATATTATAGCAGTTTCAAATAAAACGGTTAACTCTTTCACTAAGGAAAATATAGAAAAATTAGCTAATATAAATAAAGAATTACGCATAAGAGTTTTCGTTACTCCAACATGCCCATACTGTCCAAAATCTGTTTTAGCGGCTCATCAAACAGCTATGTTGAATCCGAAAATCACCGGGGAAATGATTGAAGCTAACGAATTTGGTAGAATTTCTTTTGAATACGGTGTCAGTTCTGTTCCACAGACTGTTATAGAAGTTAAAGAAAACGGAAAGTGGGTTAAAAAAGGAGAATTCGTAGGAGCTTATCCAGAAAACAGTTACGTTGAAGAAATTCTAAAAGCAGTAGAATAAAAAACAGGAGGACTTCTTATGTTTTTCAACGTTGAAGGACAAAATAAAAAAGATAAATTAAAAGAATTTTATGATGTTATAATAATTGGCGGCGGACCGGCAGGGATATCCGCCGCTATATATGCGATTCAAGGAGGCGCTTCTGCCTTAGTGATTGAAAAGGCTATAGAAGGCGGCCAAATGAATTTAACTGATATTGTAGAGAATTACCCAGGTTTTAAATCGATAAAAGGCCAAGAACTTTCGTCTTTGATGAAACAACACGCTGTACATTTTGGAGCAGAATTTTATTCTGGAGAAGTAAAAGAAATAAAATCAGAAGAAGACTTCAAAGAAGTAATTATAGATAATGGAATTATATTTAAATCTAAAACTTTAATGATAGCAAGCGGTTCTAATCCAAAAAAACTAGGAGTAAAAGGAGAGAAGGAATTTACTTCTAAAGGTGTTTCTTACTGTGCTTCTTGTGACGGACATTTTTTTAAAGATAAAAAAGTGGCGGTTATAGGTGGGGGAAATACTGCGGTCGAAGAGGCTGTTTATTTATCAAATATTGCCCGTGAAGTTTATATAATTCATAGGAGAGACAAGTTAAGAGCTGATAAACTTTATCAAGAAAGAGCTTTTGAAAAAGAAAATATTAAATTCATTTGGAATTCTGTTGTTGAAGAAATAAAAGGGAAGGAAAAAGTGCAAAGCTTAGTTTTAAAAAATGTAAAAACCGGTGAGTTAAAAGAAGAACTTTTTGATGGCGTTTTTATTTTCGTTGGACTAGTTCCTGAAACAAGTTTTCTAGATATTAATAATTTTGAAACTGATGAATACGGGTTTTTAATTACAGACAAGAATATGGAAACAAGGGTAAAAGGTATTTATGCCATTGGCGATATCAGACACAAAGAAATAAGGCAGATAGTAACCGCTGTTGCTGATGGAGCCATTGCTTCTTCTCATGCTGTTCGAGAATATATTAACGAAACCCGAAATAAACAAGTTAAAATTGACAAAATAGAAATTTGATTGTATAATATATTTTGGACCTTAACTCAGTTTTGGGTATAACCCCTTAACTTAGTTAAAGGAATTACACCCGCAGGAGGTTATAGAAAGATGTCAAGAGGATTAGACCCCGAAAAAAAAGACGATATTATTGAAGAGTTTAAGATCAACGACAAAGACACGGGTTCAGTTGAAGTTCAAGTTGCGTTACTTACTGCCAGAATCAAACATTTGACAGAACACTTAAAACAACACCCCAAAGATTATCACAGTCGACGTGGTTTGATGATGATGGTAGGAAAAAGAAGAAAGATGCTAAAATACTTAAGAAAGAAAAAACCGTTAGTTTATCAAGAAATCATAAATAAACTAGGTATCAGAGGTTAATCAAAACATAAAAAACGGGGCATTTGCTCCGTTTTTATTTTTCTAATGGAGGTGAAAGAATGAAAGTATGGGAACGTGAATTATTTGGAAGAAAACTTCGTATAGAACACGGAAAAGTAGCAAAACAAGCTTTAGGCTCTGTATTGTTGACTTTTGATGAGTCAACTATATTGGTAACTACAGATGCCTCAGAAGAATCTGTAAAAGGTCAAGATTTTTTCCCTTTAACTGTTGAGTTCCAGGAAAAATTTTACGCGGTAGGAAAGATTCCAGGTGGTTTTATAAAACGAGAAGGAAAACCGAGTGACGAAGCTATACTTGCAGCACGACTTATAGACAGACCAATTAGACCCCTATTCCCAGAAAACTTTTTTAATGAAGTTCAGGTAATTGCAACTGTATTTTCAATGCTTAACGACGATAGTATTGAAACATGGGGAATAACTGGTGCATCTTTAGCTTTAAACCTTTCTCCAATACCATTTGAAGGAGTAGTTGCGGGGGTAAGAATCGGATATGTAGATGGAAAGTTTATAGCTTTTCCTACTCAAGAAGAATTAAAGAAATCCAAGATAGACATGGTGGTTGCAGGAACAAAAGATGCAATAACAATGGTTGAGGGTGAATCACTGGAAGTTTCTGAAGAAGAAATGGTGGAAGCCTTAATGTTTGCCCAAGAAAAGATTCTAGAAATAATAAAGCTTGAAGAAGAGATTATTTCAGAATTCAACATCGAAAAGTGGGAAGTTAAAAATGAAGTGGTACCAGAAGAATTCATCAACGATTATTTATCTTTGATAGACGAAGGTGAACTTGAAAATGTTCTTCTCACTCAGGGTAAAAAAAACAGGGATAAGGCTTTATCAGAATTTAAAGAACAGATAACGAAAAATTTTGAAGAAACATTTTTAGAAAAGTGGAGTGAAAACTTTTACGAAGATAAAAAAAGATTTTTACACAATGCTTTTGAAGATAAACTTCAGAAAACGATGAGGAATATGATCGTTCAACAAAACAAAAGAGTTGATGGAAGAACTACTGATGAAATTAGAAACATTAATTGTGAAGTTGGATTAATACCAAGAGTCCATGGTTCAGCTTTATTTACTAGAGGAGAAACTCAATCACTTGGAACCGTAACTTTAGGAGCACCCATGGATGTTCAAATAATCGATACTATCTTTAGTGATGAGGAAAAAAGATTTATGTTACATTATAACTTTCCCCCTTTTTCCACAGGAGAAGTAAAAAGGTTGAGAGGGGTTAGTAGAAGAGAAATTGGACATGGACATCTTGCAGAAAGAGCTCACAAAAATCTTATCCCCAATGATGAGGAATTCCCTTACACAATAAGAGTGGTTTCTGATATTTTGGAATCAAACGGTTCATCCTCAATGGCTAGTGTTTGTTCTGCATCTTTAGCTTTAATGGATGCAGGTGTACCTATAAAAAAACACGTTGCAGGTATAGCAATGGGTTTAATATTTGAAAATAACGATTTCGTAGTTTTGACAGATATATTGGGGATGGAAGATCATCTCGGTGATATGGATTTCAAAGTTGCTGGTACAAGAGATGGAATAACAGCTTTTCAAATGGATGTTAAAACTTATGAGGTTAATAGAGACGTACTTCAAAAAGCTTTGGAAAAAGCTAAAATTGCTAGATTAAAAATACTTGAAATAATGTATCAAACTATTTCTGAACCGAGAAAAGAATTGTCACCGTATGTTCCAATAATGAAATTGATTAGAATACCTGTTTCAAAAATTGGTGAAGTAATAGGCCCAGGAGGAAAAAATATAAAAGAAATAAGTGAATTATACAATGTGGAAGTATATATAGAAGATGATGGAAGGGTTAAAGTCACAGGCACCGATTCAAATAAAGTTGATCTTGCTTTGAAACATATTCAAAATATGGTTACTGAAGTAGTAAAAGGCGGAGTCTTCGAAGGTATGGTTAAAAGAATAGAGAAATATGGAATTTTTGTAGAAGTTCTTCCAGGAAAAGTTGGCATGTTGCATGTTTCAAACTTAAAAGATAAACTTCAAAGCTTCAAAGTTGGCGATAAGGTCAAAGTTGAGGTTTTAAGTATAGAAGATCAGGGTAAGTTTCAGTTAAAACAATTAAAAGAAGAAGATTAGAATAAAAAACGTGCGGCTTTTTAACCGCATGTTTATATTAATTATATAATATTTTTTATATAATTAATATAAACACTATTAATAATAGAGGTGACCTTTTTGTACAGTTTTAAAAAATTAGATAATGGTCTTGATGTAATTTTGATAAAACGAGATTCTATGATGAGTGCAGCTATAATTTTTTGTGTTAAAGCTGGCTCTTCTAATGAAAAGAATGAGAATGCAGGATTATCTCATCTTATTGAGCATACCTCATTCAGAGCAACAAAAAACAGAAATATCTATCAAATAAAACACCCCATAGAAGAAGTTGGAGGAGTTTTAAATGCTTTTACTTCAAAAATTTTTACTGTTTTCTACTCAAAAGTTCCATCTGTAAAAGTTAACGATACAATAGATATTTTGTCGGATATTATTTATAATCCACTTCTTGATGAAAAAGACATAGAAAAAGAAAAAACTATAATAATAGAAGAAATTTCTTCTTATGAAGACGATCCATTAAATATAGTATTTGAAAAATTATATGAAGGTATTTATGATACCGACTTTTCTAGGCCTATACTAGGTTATAAAGATACTGTTTTAAATATGAATAAAGATGTAATTCGAGATTATCATGAAAAGTTTTATGCACCTGAAAATTCCACGGTAATAATATCTGGAAAATTTGATGAGGATATCGTATTAAAAAGCCTTGGCAAAATTAAAAATACATTCAAACCAAAAAATACTATTAAAAGTCCAAAAATCACTGATGAAGAAATAACCTTAAGAAACTATAAGGTTGATCTTGCCAGTAATTATGTGGTGGAGGGATTTAAAGCTCCTTCAAAATTAGAAAATGAATATTATTCTACCTTAATACTTAACACTTTTTTAGGTAGTGGAATGAGTTCTCTCTTGTTTTCAAAAATACGCGAAGAAGAGGGACTAGCCTATGAAGTTGCTTCCGATTATGTAACTTATCCAAAATCTGGCTTATTATTATTTTATGCTGCTACAACTAATGAAAATCTAGAAAAATTACTCGTTAGAATGCAAGAAATTCCTGAAGAAATTAAAAATGATAAAACTCTTGAAAAATGGTTTGAATACGGTAAAAAAAGATTGATTGGAAAACTCACTCTTGAAATTGAAAATAATTTATCATTGGCATTAAATATTTTAGATTTGTACATAAATTATGGTAAAATCATTACAATAGAAGATTTTATAAAGAAAATAGAAAAAATAGAAATTGAGGATGTATTAAATACATCAAACAAAATTTTCTCAAATAATCGATATATATCGATACTTTCTCCCAAAAAATAATAATTTTTATATCTAAAAGGCGGGTGTTTTTATGAAAAAAGTTCCTTTTTATGAATTAAAGCCCGGTCAAGTAGTTGCAGAAGATATCTTCAAAGATTCAACTCTATTAATATCTAAAGGCACGGTTTTAAAAAACAAAGATATCATCAGGTTAAGAAATCATGGTATTAAGAACGTAGAAGTTTATGATGAAAACGACTTTCTGGAAAAAAAGATCGAAGAAAAAATATCTATAGAATTTGATAACATTCCTGCTATCGTAGAAGAAGAAACTTACAAGGAATGGCATGAACATTTTGAATTTGTAAAAGATATAACCCACTTAAAAGATGACCCCTCAGAATTAGATTCTCTCGCAGAAGATATTTACAAAAAGTTTTTAAAATCCGAAGATGTTATTTTAAATCTTTTTCATTCTTTGGGGGATGAAGCACTGAATGCTCATTCTATAAACACTGCCATTATATCGAGTATAATTGCTTCAAAATTGGATATGCCTGATATATTTTTAAATAATCTGCTTAAGGCTTGCTTGCTGCATGATATTGGATATAGTTTAATTGGAAAGAGGGTTGTTTTTGATTATATTGATATAGAAGATGTAACAGTAAGGTCTCACATAGTTTCAGCATATGAAACCTTCAAAGACATGCAAAAAAAAATTGGCAAAGAGGTTGTAGATGCCATTTCTACCCATCATGAAAGATTTGATGGAACAGGAATTTTTATGAGATTGAAAGAAAACGATATTAGCCCTCTTGTAAGAATACTACAAATAGGGGATGCGTATGATTCTTTCATAGAAGCCGGAAATACACCATACGATGCCATGAGCTTTCTTTTAAGATATTCAGGATTAATTTTTGATCCTTACTATGTTAGCGTTTTCTTTTCGATCGTAGGACTGTACCCAACAGGTACTCAAGTTATTCTAAATAATGGGAAAAAAGCCACTGTAGTAAAAAAAGGTAAAACATCATCTTTTCCCGTAGTGGAATGTGAAGGTAATACTATTGAAACGGGTATAGATACCGGGTTATTTATAAGAGAAGTCATTAAAGAAGGAGAATAGTATATTGATTCCCAATATTTCCGAGAGTCTTGAAAATTATTTACGAGCTATATATATTTTACATATCGATGGTAAGATTCCAAGAATCAAAGACATATCTAAAATATTGTCGGTTAAAGATGCTTCTTCAGTTGATGCGATTAAAAGGTTAGAAAAAATTGGCTATGTCATACACGAAAGATATGGATACGTTAAATTAACTGATAAAGGACTACTAACAGCGGAAAAAGTTTATAGAAGATATATAATTTTAATAGACTTTTTTGTAAACATTTTAGGATTATCAAAAGAAGAAGCTTACAATTTAGCTTGTGGTGTAGAACATCATATGAACGATAAATTTTATATTTCATTGGATGGTTTAATACTTTTCTTAAGAAGAAATCCCATAGAATTTGCAGAAGCAAAAAATTTTATTCAAAAATATACAAAAAAAATGCCCCACGATTTCAAAAATACTTTATGGAGTTTAAATAAAGAAGAAATTGCTGAAGTTTACGATATTTCTGGAGAATCTTCCTTAAGAAAATTGATAATTGACAAAGGAATATTTCCGGGTTTGTTGGTTAAGATTACAAATAAATATAAAAATTCCATTGAATTTTCAGCTAATGATAAAATAATTAATTTAAACCAAAATGAAGCTGAGCATATAATTATTGGCCCACAAAATATTTTATAAAAATAATGGGAATTCTTTTTAAAAGGAGGAATTTATGCCTAACAAAATAGAAAAAGCGTCTCAATATATCAAAGATAATATTGAATTAAAACCTTTCTTGGGTTTAATCTTAGGTTCTGGTTTAGGATATATAGCTGACAAAGTAAAAAACCCAAAGAGTATCGATTACAAAGACATACCTTTCTTTCCCCAATCCAGTGTAGAGGGTCATGAAGGAAAATTAGTTACAGGAACCATAGAAGGCATTGCTGTTATTATATTAAAAGGAAGATTTCATGCTTATGAAGGTATAGACCTCAAAAAAATAGTTTTTCCCATATATGTAATGAAAAGTTTAGGAGTTAAAGGTTTAATAATCACAAATGCGGCCGGAGGTGTAAATAGAACTTTCACTCCTGGAGATATAGTAGCCAATACAGATTTTATCAATTTTACTTTCAAAAACCCTCTTAGAGGTCCAAACATCGATGATTTTGGCCCAAGATTCCCTTCTATGGTTGAACCTGTTGATAAGAAATGGATTGATATTGTTATAGATAAATGTCAAGAAGAAGGAATAAAAATTAAAAAAGGTACGTATTTATGGACTATGGGTCCTTCTTACGAAACACCTGCTGAGATAAAAATGTTTGAAAAATTTGGAGCAGATTTAGTTGGTATGTCTACTTTGCCCGAAGTAATGGCGGCAAATCACGTGGGTTTAAATACAATTTCTTTTTCTGCTGTTACGAATATGGCCGCTGGAATACTACCTGAACCTCTGAAGCATGAAGAGGTTCTAAGAACTACTGAAAAGATTAAAAACCAATTTGAAAAAGTGGTCTATAACTCTATCAAATTATTCTAATTTTTATAGACGTTTAGGAGGAAAATATTTGAAAGGAAATATTAAGGAAATAACTAAAGAAATAGTAAAAAATGAGAAAATATTATTAGTAGGTCATATATTACCCGATGGGGATGATGTTAGTAGTTTAACTTCGATGAAATTAGGACTGGAAAAATTAGGAAAAAAAGTTTCTGCCGTTATAGATGATGATATTCCAGAATATTTATTACAATTTCCAACTATAAAAGCTTCCATTGAAAGTTTCAAAGATGTAGAAAATAATATTTATCAAAACTTTGACTTAATGATAATTCTAGATTCTTCATCACCAGATAGAGTAGGTAGGTTTGAGAAATACTTGAATTCTTTTCGAGTTTTATTAATCGATCACCATGTTACTAACACACATTTTGGAAACATTAATTGGGTTGATCCTACAATGGGTTCAACTGCACAGATGGTTTATAGAATACTAAAAGATTTTAACATTGATTATGATAATGAGTTAGCTAACATGAACTTACTTGGAATAGCTACTGATACGGGATTTTTTAAATACCAAAATGCCGGTTCAACTGTTTTTAGAGATGCGGCTGATTTAATTGAAAAAGGTGCGAATATAAGTTACATCGCAAATACTATATTAGATAACACTCCTTTGGAACATATTTTATTATACAAAGATATACTCAATGAGCTGAAAATAACTTCCGAAGGACGAATAGCTTACTCTTTATTAACGCTCGGTATGCTTGCTAAATATAATATCTTACCAAAAGATAGTCCTTCTTTTGTAGAAAATATACGTTCTATAAGAAATGTTGAAATAGCTATTGTATTTCAAGAGTACAAAGAAAATTTATACCATGTTTCTTTAAGGTCAAAAAAATGGGCAGATGTTTCAAAAATAGCTTTAAAGTATGGGGGAGGGGGGCACCCTCGGGCCGCCGGGTTTTCCATTCAAACTCGTAATATTGAAAAATCAATTAAAGAAATAGTTGAAGATATATCTAAATATTTAAGGGAATCCATTGGTGATTTAACTTTTTAATATAAATTAGGTGATTTTAATGACTTATATTTTTTTGTTTTTAATTTGGGGAGTTCTTATAAACGATTTTTCTGATATTTCTATAATATTGGGCCTTTTAGCTGTATTAATTACCGTTAAAATTACTGATATTTTTTTCAAAAACACCACATATGGAACCGTTGAAATGTTATTGTATAGTTTGGGAAGTTTGTTGAAAATGTACAAAAATGCTATTTTATTTTTACCTTTAATATTGATGAAAAAAAAATATTCTGGATTAACTCATATTAATGTTAAAAACAAATCTGATTTTGAGAAAGCTGCTATAGCAAATGCCATAACTCTGACGCCGAAAACTCTCGCATTATACGAAGAAAATGAAACTCTTGTAGTTCATAGAGTTTCATCAAATCCCGATGAGGCTCATAACCCTGATGGAGTCTGGGAAGGAGATATTATTTGATCAGAATTTTGGAAATTGTTGTATTATTTTCTCTTTGTTTAACTTTAATTAAATTAATATTATCTAAATCAAAATGGGAAAAATTACTTTCCTATTCTTCTTTTTCTTCGAAATCTGTGTTATTAATGCTTATCTTTTCTTTCAATTCTCATCAATTATTCCTTTTAGACGTTATTATAATCTTTTTAGTATTAAATATTTGGGGAATATTGATCGTTTCAACATTCTTACAACGAGGTGGAAGTAAAAGATGATCGCTAACATATTGCTTGGAATAGGATCTTTATTTATATTTCTTGGTACTATAGGATTGTTTACAATGGAAGATCTATATTCTAAAATCCAAGCTGTCGGCATTTCCGATACCGTTGGGGTTATTTCTATTCTTTTATCTTTAATCCTTAAATATCCGGAAAGCTCAGGAAGATTGATAATTCTTTCTGTTATTACGATAATTTTGAATCCAGCTATATCCTCTATTATAGCTTACTACGCTGCAAAAACCGGAGAAAAGGTTGGTAAAAAATCAAATGAATAGTTCGATGATTTTATTGTTTTTTAGCTTGATTGTATTATCTATGTACATTTTAGCTCAAAAAAGTTATATCAACGCAATTCTTGGATACGGTGCTTTTTCTGTCGCGTTATCTATACTATTTTTTATATTAAACGCACCGGATGTAGCTTTTGTTGAAATAACTATTGGCGCAGCTTTTGTTACTTATATATATTTAATAGCAATAAAAAAGACTGCGGAAGTTAAGATATACTATATCGAAACTCCTTACATGATTGAAGAAAAAGAAGGTAACTTGACAGGTTTTGAATATGAATTAATTAAGGAATTCTTAGAAAGAAAAGGTTTGGACGCTGATTTTATTAAGGTTGAAGATGAAAACTTAATTGAGAATATTAATGATCATGGTGAAATATTAATAGGTGGAATTATTATTGAAAAAAATTATGACAATATAATCCCCTCAGATACTATCTTACCATCAAAATTATATTCCATTGGCCAACCAAAAAAAACTTGTAATGGTATCTTCGTTTCAAATTTAGAAAAAAGTACTGTAGATAATTTAGAAGATGATTTTTTAATTGATGCGGTAAGATACAGAAAAAAAATAATGGAAGGCGAGACTATCTTATCAAAAAATGCAGAGGTTTTGAGGGAATCAGGTTATAGAATATTGTTCTATATAAAAGATAAATCTTTGTGTGCTGATTTTAATAAATACTTAGAAGAAATAAAATCTGATCCAAATTACTACGAAAACCTCGTAAGGAGGTATATAGGGTGAAAAATCTGATATTATTTTTTCTATTTGTATTAATATTTTTAGTTATAACTTTCAATTTAAGCTTGGGAGAGATGATGAGTTTCTATGAACCAAAAGATATAATCTCAGAAAATGGATCAACGAATATGGTATCAGCAATTATTCTTGACTATAGGTTATATGATACTTTTTTTGAAATACTTGTCTTTACAATGGCTGTTATTGGAGTTTCAGAATTCATCGGTAAAATACCTATTAGCGAATCAAATAATCAAAATCTTTCATATGATACTCCCATTATAAAAGTAATAACCCCAATCTTTTTTCAAATTATCGTTCTAATCTCTATTTATATTTCAACTACTGGTCATATAGCCCCTGGTGGTGGATTCGCTGCAGGTACTATATTAGGTACAGGCTTTTTAGCGGTTTCATTAGTTAAACCAACTGATGAAATTGAAAATTTATTTATTAAGTCAAAGATTGAGATTCTCAAAATGTTGGTCCCTTTATTCATAATCGCTTATGGTCTTTTTGGTTATCTTTGGGGAGGAACTTTTTTCTCCAATTTTAATTTACAAGGAACTCCTGGTAAATTAGCAAGCGGAGGATCCGCATTATTATTAAACTTCTTGATATACTTCGAAGTTTTTGGCGGTTCCTGGACCATTTTATACAGATTTCTAAAACATAGAGGTTTACTATGACTTTATATAATACATTAGTCTTTCTTATAATTTTTATAGGTTTATTTGGAGTTATTGTTAAAAATGACCTTATATTAAAATTTTTTAATCTAGGAGTTTTTCAAGGAGGAGTTGTCCTATTTTTTGTCCTTCTAGCTTATGAGGAGCACTCTCCGATAATCACTATTGATTTACAGAACTTTGCTGATCCTTTGATTCATTCATTCCTATTAACAGTTATAGTAATCGGGTTTGCTAATCTTGCTTTAATGCTAGTTTTTACCATGATACTATCTTCTCAGTATAAAACTAGAGATGTCAACGAAATTGAAAAAAAGATTATCGAAAAATAATAAGACAAAATAATTAAAAAGGAGAAATAAATGCTATTACTTATTTCTTTGACTCCAATATCTTTAGGAATATTAAATTATATTTTTAAAAAGAAATCATTCTTTTTAGTTTTAACTTCTTATATTTTAACTTTTTTATTTATTTTCTTAGCACAAGAAGGTTCGATGGTTATAGGTAATTACTCAGCACTAAAGGGGATAGAATTTGAATTCAATGTTACTATCAGAATTTTACTACTTTCCTTCAATATTTTCTCATTAATAGTTATTTTAAGAATTATAAATAAATATGATTATGTTTTTTTCTCTTTATGGCTTTTACTTATTGGAAGCATAAACGGTTTTTTCATGAGTCGGGATTTCTTTAATCTTTATGTTCATCTGGAATTGGCTTCTATTCTGACTTTTTTGCTATTAGCCTATGACAAAAATGAGATAAGAATATGGGCATCTCTTAAATATATGATAATGAGTTTAGTGGCTTTAAATCTTTACTTAATAGGGGTTGGAATCCTTTACTCTCATTCAGGTACTCTGAATATTAATTACAATTTATCAAACGGTATAAATAATTTAGCTTTTAGTTTTATATTAACTGGTCTTCTTATAAAAGGTGGTTTCTTTTTTCTTTCTGGATGGTTACCAAACGCTCATACAGAGGCAGTAAAAGGAGTTTCTCCAATTTTATCGGGAGTCATTGTTAAGTTACCCATTTTTATAATTTATCTTTTGTATTCTTCTATTCCTGATAACTTAAAAAATTTTTTATATGTATTTGCCATTATAACAGCGATTACATCTTCTTTCTTTACCTTGTTACAAGATGACATTAAGAAATTTTTTGCTTATTCCACCATGTCTCAAATGAGTTATGGATTAATAATTCTCATGGTACAACCTTCAATATTCCCATATTTCATAATTTATCATATGTTTTCAAAGGGTTTTTTGTTTATGATTGCAGAAGATATATATGAAGAAAACCAAACAAAGAATTTACAAGAATTAAAGGGAGTAAAATTACCCATAGATACTCTAGTGTTACTAAGTTTTCTCTTATTAAACCTTAGCGGGCTGTTCCCTTTTTCTTTATTCATTTTAAAAGACAACTTATCTTTATCATACTTTCTTGAAATAAATATATTTATTTTTGGTATGTATTTTTATAAATTGTTGAGTACCTTTCACATTAAAAAAAATTTTAGCTATAAATATTGGTACATCTTTATTTTCATTATATTAAACATTTTTGGAATTACTTTTTATTTAATTTCTAATTTTTCTGAATTATCATTTCTAAAGATTTCCTCTCAATATTTATTCTTTCTTTTAGGGATTTTTGTATACTTCGTCTTAAAAGATAAAATATCTTTTCGCCCTATTGAGATATACAATTTTCAAAACAGCTTTATTTATCAAATAGCTTTTTTGTTACTTATTATGCTTATTGAAATATAGCGCTTGAAAAATTCACAGAATTTATGATAGAATTATACTATCTTATGAGTGAAAAAATTTAAGGAGGTAGAGGCGTTATCAAACGCATAAATCAAATGATTAAAAAAATCACTTTTACAATTACTGTTTTTCTCGTTTTAGTTCTTTCTTCGGTTTTAGGACAAGATGTTTTAAAAATAGTTCCTGTAGATTCTAAAGGTGTTGTCTATATCAAAAATTTAGACGATACTTATAACGATTTAAAAACAGTTCCCACTCTTAAAACATTATTATTGGAACCTTTTAATGCAGAACTATTAATTTCTAGCTTTGCTCAAATATATTTTAATGCTTTGAAGATTGATTTTCAAAGTTTTATAAATCAGCTCGATGTTGATTTAGCTGTATTTGTTCAAGAACCACGAGAAAAATCATATGAATTTGGATTTTCTATTGGACCTATTAACAATCCTGAGGCCTTTGCAAAAGACTTAGACAAACTTTTAGAACCCTTAAAAGATTACGGACTGGTCTTTACTCCAATAGTTGAAAATATCGGGGGTCTTAGTTATTTAGCCATGGTTCAAGATAAAAATTTGTATTCATCATCTAAAAAAGGTGTTGAAGATTTTGAGGAGATTATTTATTCTGATAGCGGACTTTATTACAGAATTAATACTTCTGATTATCAAGGCGAAGGATATTTCTATCCAAAGGATGGTTTTCTTGTTGGAGGAGGAATTGGAACAGCTAACACAGAATCTATAGATGTTACTTTTGTGAAAAGTCCACAAGAGGTTCCATTTTTTGGGAATATGTTTTTTACTTCATCTTTGATACCAAATGACATAGCAAATTACTCTGACCTTATAAATATAGTTGTAGATTACGAAATAGCTGAAAAACTGATAAATTCTTCTAAAGGAATAGAGGTAAATGCTGATTTACAAATAACTGATAATTTATCTGAAATTTCTAATAACAATTATTTGAAGTTAAAAACCGAAGTTAAAGTTGATGATATAATTCCTATCTTGAATGAGAATAATATTAAACACAAGAAAATTAATGAAAATATGTTGGAATTTTATATAGAATCAGAGACTACCAATCAAAATAGCGGAAAGACAACTGTGACTCAAACATTTTATGTTTGGAAAAACGAATTTTTATATGTTTCAGTTAAAAACCCTGATGAATTACAAAAAGTTATTAACACAAAACCACGACTCTCAGAAAATGATCTATTTAATAAACTTAGCCAAAGAATAGGAATTGGTGATGTTGCTTATGTTTTTGTGGATTTAACTCCCATTTTTAGAAATTATGTACCAAATTTAAAAGGGCAATATGGTTTTCTAGTTAATGTAACTTTAGTAGAAAAAAATAAATTGAAAACTGATTTTATTGTTCAATAAATTTTGTAAAGAAATGTTGCTATTTTTTTTCTCGTTTATAAAAAAAATTAAGGGCATGCGTTTGCATGCCCTTTCTTGGTGCCGAGGGCGGGAGTTGAACCCGCACGAGGTTCTCCACCTCAACGGATTTTGAGTCCGTCGCGTCTGCCAATTCCGCCACCTCGGCAATTCAAAGTTATTATACTATAATTATAACTGATTGTCAATATAAATCATTAAAAGAAACAGGGGGGTGTTATTGATATGGAAAATTTAGCAATTATAGGTTTTGGAGCTGCTACTATTGGTTTCTTAAAAAGATTAATAGAAGAAGGTAAAGATAAAAAGTATAATATTGATATTTACGAAAAAGGAGAAGATTTAGAAAATGCAGGTTTTGGTGGTTTAAAATATGATGGAAAATTATTCATATCTAAAGAAATGGGAGGAGATTTAGATATCCCTATCGCAACTCAAAAGAAAGTAGTTGAATTTTATTTACAAAAATCTGGTTTTGCAAAGTTCGATAGTAAAAACAAATTAATCATATCTAATGAACTTGAAAAAGGAAATTCTTTTGAAAACAAAGAACTGTACAAAAAATTCTATCATTTCGGATTTGACCCTGTCCGCTCTCACTTTTTTCATTTAGGTACTGATATTCTAATAGATACAATTAAAGCTATTTACGAGGATCTTTCAAACTTGAAAAATATAAACTTTAAATTTGGTGAGGAAGTAAAACAAATTGTAGTTAATAATAAAAAGATAACTGTGTTAAGCGGAAAAAGTGAACAAATCTATGATAAGGTAGTTGTGGCGGTTGGAAGAAGAGGCCATAAACTTGTATCAGAAATAGTCAATAACCATCCCAACCTAGTTTTATCAAACGATAAGGTTGATTTGGGAATAAGATTAGAATTACCAAACCATGTAGTAGACTACTTAAATAAAGAAATGTATGAATTTAAAGTTAGATTGAAAACCAAAACGGGTTATATAGTCAGAACATTTTGCAACAACCCCGGTGGAGAAGTTACCCTAGAAAAGTACGATGATTTTTATACTGTTAATGGGCATGCCAATACCAATAAAAAAACATCGAATACAAATTTCGCTGTACTAGTTACACATTCTTTTACACAACCCTTTAATGATCCTATAGGATACGGTTCTTATATTGCTAAACTATCCAATATTTTAGCCGGAGGAAATAAAGTTATTCTCCAATGTTATGAAGATTTCATAATCTCTAAAAGAACTAAAAAACTCGGGAGAGTTGAACCAACTCTTGATGCAAATAATTATATATTAGGGGATCTAAATCTTGCTTTACCAAGGAGAACGACTGAATCAATAATTGATTTTTTAGAGCGATTAGAAAATGTAGTACCAGGAGTAACTTACCCAGATAATCTTTTATATGGGACGGAAGTTAAATTTTACGCAAACAAGATTGATAATAAGGTTTTACCTAATCTAAAAATTATAGGAGATTGTAGTGGTTGGACAAGATCTATAACTTATGCTACAAGTCATGGTTATCTAACGGCAAAAGAGTTTTAAAACCATAAGTTGACAAAATAATCCTAGTATGCTATAATAAAATCTGTAGAGTTAGATGTTGGGACGTGGCCAAGCGGCAAGGCGACGGACTTTGACTCCGTTATTCGTAGGTTCGAATCCTACCGTCCCAGCCAAAAAACCGAGGGAAATTTGAGCCCTCGGTTTTTTATTTATAAAACGTTTATTCTATTCCTATAAAACTATCTTCTGCAAATGGTTCAGAAGTTTGCGTTGCGGGATTTGATGACTCTTCAATAATTTTTTTAGTATCTTCTATCATCTGGTCGATATTTGAATAATAGTTTGGATCAAGCTCTTTAACTGTTTCCAAGAAAAATAATTTAATTTCTCTTAATCCAACTAATTCTGCCAATTCTAATCCTATATCTAAGGCTTCTAACTTGGTGTCAGTGGCAGCCTGTGTGGAGTCTACTACCCCTTGAACATTGACAAGAATTTCTGTAATAGGTTGTTGAAAGAAAGAAAACAGGTATTGAGAACCAAGATACGAAGAATACTGCTTGATCTGGCTGAGCTGTAATTTAGAATAACTAACCCTCACTTCTGGATCTTGAGGATTTAATTGATAATACATTTGAACTACACTATTTGAAGACGGATATTGCCTGAATAAATCTGCTAGTACTTTCTCTAGTTTATTAATATAATCTTCCATTTTTCCTTCTAATTCTACCTTTAAGCTACTTGCTTCATTTGTAGTAGTAATTCCTAGAGTTTCTATCTTGTTTTTAGTAGTTAGAAAATTTTGAGCATCTTTATAGTTTGAAAGTAAATTATTTAACTCGGTACTCTCTTCCGTAGTCTTTTGAATATTTAACTCATCTATTCTTTTGCCTATCTCTTCTAGACCTAAAGCAACAGTCTCAGGATCTACCAACTCTGATAAACTAAGATACTCATTTATTGAAGTATATTGATCATTAAAATCATTCATTAGTTGGTTCACTGCCAATGTATAAATAGCAAGATAGTCAGAGTCTGCTTCAACAGAAATTTCATTTTCTTCAAATACTATATTCTCAATTTCTTTTACAAGATTTTCTAACTTTTCCGTATTAGTTCCCGCCTCAGTCAATTGATACATATACATAAGTTTGGTATCATAATAATTTCTTCCGAAATCCCCACTTCTTATGTAACTTACTAACCAATTATTGTATTCTTCTTCTTGAATAGTATTTTGAATTTCAGAATACACCTCATCATATAAAAATACATCTTCAGGATTTTTAAAAATTTTCTTATCAACTACCCTTATTATCTGATATCCTTGATATGTACTTATTGGTCCTAAAATAGCGCCTATTTCAGCATTAAAAGCGGCTTCTTCTAAATTTTGATCGTATTGACCACGTTTTATCCAACCAATATCTCCTGAACTTGTTGCTGTTAATGTGTCTTCGGAATATATAGCAACAGCATCTTCAAAAGTTATCTCCTCATTAGTAATTTTCTCTTTAATACTATTAGCCGTTGCTTCGTCAGATAAAAGTATATGCTGAACTCTAACTTCTTCGTAATTACTCTTTATACTTTCAAAATTTTCTTGGATATATGTGAGGGCTTCTTCTCTTGAAATATTTGCAACTTCTTTTTTTACATTATTTGTTATTAGACTATTTTCTACATCTTCTTGCAAACCAGAAATTAAAATGTTCCTGATATTTTGTTCACTTCCATAGTATTGAACCATATTATTCCAATTGTTAGTATCCATCTTATATTGAGATATATATAGATCAACTAATGCATTAATTTGAGAATTTATTTCTTCTTTTGAAGGTAAAAGGTCATTCTGTTCTGCATAGTACCTTACAATTTTCTCATTATAAAGAAGATCTACAATTTGATTATCAATCACTAAGTAATCAAAAACAGGGTCTAATTGTTGACCGTAATATTGTTGATAAATTTGTGCCTGCTGCTGAGTAATTGAATCAACTTCATTTTTCATAATCCAATAGGGGTATTCTAAATCAATACTTTCCTTAGTAATAACTAAAACCGAATCCTCTTTTCTTGGAATATTACTAACCCCGGGATTAACTGCAGGATTCCTGGAAGTAACATAAGTTGCTACAGACCACCAAACAATACCTGCTAAAAAACCTGCTATAACTATGATCGTGATAATTCTTTCATGCCTTTTAAACCAATTATTCATTAACTAATGCCTCCTAAACTCTCGAAAATTTTTTTGTGATTTTATATGCTATTTTATCACAATTTATCAAAATACTTAAATTAACTTACATTAGAAAAAAAGGGGATAAATTAATATCCCCTTTTATATATCTTTATATCTTTCTCCTAATAGGTTTATCTTTACTAATTTCTTCCAAAGCTAACAATCTATCCCATTTAGCATCTACATAATTTTGCATTTCTTCTAATATTTCATTTGCATCTGGTCTTTTCATAAGCTTGTTGTACCTACCGAGCTTTGTAATATACTCTTTTACAGGCTTGAACGTTTTTGGCTTTTTAGTTACTTTATAAACTCCCATATTATATTCCCATAATGGCCAATACTTTGTTTCAACAGCTAATTTAGTTACCTCAGGACCCGAATCATCAGGAATTCTCCAAAATCTTACACAAGGTGCTAAAATAGAAATAAAAGCCGGACCTTCAAATTCTAAAGCAGCTTGCATCTTTCTCATGAAATCCCATGGTTCTGAAGTAACTGCAGTTGCTGCATATACTCCTTCATGACCAGCAATTATATCAACTATACTTTTCTTTAATTGTAATTTACCTGATAAGGCCTTACCAACTGGTTCGGTAGTTGAATCTGCACCTGGAGGGGTTGATCCTGATCTTTGATTCCCTGTATTCATGTATCCTTCATTATCATACAAAATATACACAAAATCGTGTCCTCTTTCTATAGCACCTGATAAAGCCTGTAAACCAATGTCATAAGTTCCACCATCTCCAGCAAAAGCTATAAATTTTATTTTATCATTATCTATTTTTTTTCTGTTTAATAACGATCTATAAGCTGCTTCCGCACCAGATATAGTTGCTGCAACATTTTCAAATGCATTGTGTATATAAGGAACATTCCAAGAAGTAAACGGATAAATTGTTGAAGAGACTTCCAAACATCCTGTTGCTGCTCCCACAACCGGTTCGTATCCTAAACTTTTTGCTGCCAATGTAGCCCAGTTTGCTACCATTGGAGCATTACATCCAGGACATAATCTATGTCCTTGTGTGAATGCCCAATCGTTTGTTTCAACGTATCCTACAATATCCCTAATATTAGGCACAATTCTTCACCTCCAATTATTCTCTTAATCCTAAGTATCTTTGTTCATCGGTTATTAAATTGCCTTTTATAGCATCTTCAAAAGCTTCTCGTATCATTTCAGGAGTAGTATCTCTTCCTCCCAATCCATAAATATAAGAACCTAGCGAAGGTTTAGAAGCAACTTCGTACAGAGAAGATTTAATTAAAGAATACAAAGGAGCTTCTTTACCAAAAGACATTGCTCTATCTAATACAACAACTCCTTTTCTTCCGTTTAAAACTTGCTGAAATTCTTTTTTTGGAAAAGGTGTGAAAACTTGAGGTTTTACAAGTCCTACTTTTTTGCCCTCTTCTCTTAACTGATCAACCACATATTTTGCTGTCGAAGCAGTTGAATTCATAACTACCATAATATAATCAGCATCATCAGTTTTGTATAAATCAAGAAAATCGTATTTTCTTCCAGAAATTTTTGCAAATTCTTCGAAAACTTTCGGAAGCTCTTTGTAAGCATGGTTCATAGCTTCTTCTTGTTGTCTGTGATGTTCAAAATAATAATCAAATAGATCTAAAGGCCCAAAAGTTACGGGATTTTTAGTATCTAAAAGCGAATATTTTGGATTCCAAGTACCTACGAATTCTTTTACAACTTCATCATCTAACATTTCAAAACTTTCCACTCCATGTGAGGTAATGAATCCATCTAAATTAACCATGGCTGGTAACAAAACATTTTCCTTTTCAGCTAACTTTGTTGCTATTATTGTAAAATCATATGCTTCCTGATGATTTTCTGTGAATAATTGAATCCATCCAGAGTCTCTAACAAGCATTGCGTCAGAATGGTCACAGTGAATATTAATAGGGCCAGAAAGAGCTCTATTAACTATAGGCATTATTATTGGAAGCCTATAAGAAGCAGCTATATATACAATTTCAGTCATCAACGCTAAACCATTCGCTGCGGTAGCCGTCATTGTTCTAGCTCCTGCTGCAGCTGAACCAACAACAGCACTCATAGCAGAATGCTCAGATTCAACTGGAACCATTACTGTATCAACAATTCCATCGGACACAAAACTTGCATAATATTCAACAACAGGTGTTTGGGGAGTTATCGGATAGGCTGCGACAACATCTGGGTTAATTTGTCTCATAGCATGAGCTACTGCAGCAGCTCCTGTAACTGTAAGTTTTACGGGCATATTTTAACCTCCTTCTCATTATTCTTTAAATAAATTCCGATTCTGGTTTCATTTCAATTGCATTAACTGGACATACAGCTGCACATACTCCACAACCCTTACAATAGTCCATATTAAACTCTCCTAATTTCATCCTCTTTCCATCAAGCCTTCCATCTATTGCCATATCTGGACAGTATACCCAACATTGCATACAATTTGTGCATTTTTCCCTATCTATAATAGGTCTTTGTATTCTCCATTCACCAGTTTTATAATTTCGTGCTGTGGCTGGTTTATCTATAACTCCACCGATAGGTATTTCTTTCCAACCTTTCAAATTACTCACTGAGTTTCACCTCCTGATATCCCCTTTCTAAAGCCCTGATATTTGCCTTTACAACCTCATCAGAAAATTTTTTGGAAAAAGCTGCTTTTGTTTTCTCTTTTACAGCATCTAAAGGAACAATATCTGTAGCTCTTACTAAAGCGCCAATCATAACGGTATTTGGTATACCTCTTTTTATTTCATCTAAGGCAATATTAGTAGCAGGAATAACACCTATTTTACCTTTATATCCTGTTAATTTTCTTACTTCCTCAATGCTTCTTGTAGTATTTACTAACAAAAATTTATCTTCTTTTAAACCTAATATAACATCTGGATTTGTTAAAAGAGTATCATCTATAACTACAACTACATCTGGTGATTCGACGTTACTTTTAATCCTTATTGGAACATCAGCCACTCTGTTAAAAGCTTTCATTGGAGCTCCTGATCTTTCAGCTCCGTATTCAGGAAATGAACTAGAATATTTACCCGCTTCTTCTGCAGCCTCAGTCAGAAACTGAGAAGCACTTTTTGCTCCTTGGCCAGCTCTTGCATGCCATCTTATTTCAAAATATTTTTCTGGCACTTTTCTTCCTCCTTTCGAGATATAGTTCTTTGTATTAATTAAAAAAATCACTTATTATTTTATAAAAATTGTATAATCAATATCTTTAAATATACCGTCGACCCATTCATAAAAAGAAATTTTCTCTTCGTCTATAACGTTAGTTGATAACATTTCATCCAAATCGAAAAACCTATTTATACACCATTTAATCCTATTTTCAGCATATTTTACAGTAGTATCAGTGGTTAATATAAAAGCCCAGTCACTTGATTGAGAAATTAAAACCTCCCTCATCATTTGGTTCAAAATTCTTCTTTGATTAGCAGAAGGATTTTTATATAATTTTGCTTTTTCAATCATTATCTCAGTAATCTCAAATATATGTCTATATATCCAATCATTTTTACCGTTAATCCATACCTCATGATATCCGTTGGCACCCCAAGATGATTCTGCTGGATAAGTTATTTGAACTTTTTCGGATTTTTCAATAACCTTAAGTGGCGTAGAAAACTCTATATTATTATATTCAACGGCTTGCCTAAAAAGTTGTTCTAAAAACATCGGACCTTCATACCACCAGTGACCGAAAAGTTCTGCATCAAATGGTGCGACAATAACAGGCTCTTCATCTTCAATATCTTCTAGTAATTTTTTAATTTGATCGTTTTTTTTATCTAAAAAATCTTTTACATGTTCTAATACCGCTTCTTGAGCTTCGTTTAAATTATATACTTCTTTTTTGTCAAGAGGTTTTGATTTATCTGTAATACGGTAATATTTTATTCCCGTATTACATCTTACTCCACTTTCATCTATATACGGTTTTATGTATTCTTCTTCTCTATCAAAACCAATATCTCTGTAAAATTCTCGGTATCTTGAATCACCTGGATAACCTACTTCGCTACTCCATATTTGTTCACTAGTTTCAGGATCTCTTGCAAAAACAAATACCTTGTTTGGAGTTACTATTGGCCTGTAAACTCCATATTTTGGAGTAGTTTCTGCATACCAAAAACCATGCGAATCAACAAAAAAATATTTTATTTTCTCTTCATTTAAATATTCATCTAATCCTTTAAAATATGCGCATTCTGCAAACCATATTCCAGGTGGATCGTCTTCAAAATATTTTCTGAAAGTTAAAACTCCAGATTTTAACTGGGCATTAATTGCTTCAGGATATTCTCTGTAGAAAGGTAAATATCCATGCGTTCCATTTGATGTTATCATTTCAATGTAACCTTTTTCTTTAAATTCCTTGAAAGCTTTTAATATATCTTGATTGTATTCGTTAAAAAAAATCTCTTCATTTTCTAACAATTCTTTTTTGTAATGTTTCGCTAATTGAAATTTTAAAGGTTTTTCTTTTTTTGTCCTCTCTAGTTCTTTTTCGATCAATTCTATCATTTTTATAATATGATTGTGATATTTTTCTTTTAAATCCCTCGTAGAAAGCATTTCCATAAGTGTGGGAGACAAGCTAAGAGTAAGATTAAATGGTATTTTATCTCTTTCCAGAGATTTAAACGTTTTAATCAAAGGAATGTATGTTTCTGTTATAGCTTCAAAAAGCCATCTTTCTTCCATGAAATTTTTAAAATCAGGATGATGAATGTAAGGTAAGTGAGCATGAAGTAAGAGAAGAATTTTACCTTTTCTTCTTTTCATAAAATCAAACCTTTCCCTGAGATGATTGTCTCAAGTTTGTCTTCACTTACAAAACTTTTTTCACTGCTACCTAATAATCTTTCTATTACTTTTATCTTTGATCCTTTACTTTTATTTTTTAAAATTTTATTCTCTTTTAATATCAACCATTCTTCTTTATCCGCTTTTTTTAATGAAGAAGATGGGGTTATGACCTTATTAGATTCTATTATCGGATGAAAACCGCACTTTTCATCTTTGATTCCAAGATAAGCTTTATATTTTGAAAGCTCTTGAGGAACATTGAAAAAATAATTGTTTACTAATTCTTTTTGAGATAAATTTTTTTCAAAAGTTCTCTCATTATCTTCTTTTTCTAATATCTGTACCATTCTTAGAGATAATTTATTTTTTTTAGATAATTCATTTAACTTCATTTTAGTTTTTTTTGAAAAATCCCAATAAACATAAACCCAATTAGGATTCACAGGAATCATTTTAATTCTGTCCTTGTTATAATTTTTAGGAACTTCTTTCGCTTCGTTTGATTTTAAAGAGGTCTTTATTTTACTTTCTATTTTAACTTTTTTTGGTGATTTCTCTTTTTCATTTTCTTTTGTTTTGATAGAATCATCCAAAAGCTTTTGTATTTCTATTTGAACTAACTTCAATATTTCCTTTTTTTTCAAAGTTCTTTTTAATTTTATCCCTAGACTCTTTGCTATACTTCTTAATTCTTGTATCGTAGGTTCCTCTGTTTTATAAGAATCTAACAACTCTTTTTCTAGCTTTTTTACTTTCATTTCATATATCCCTCCCGCGGTACTTTTCTCTATGTGGTTAATAAAAGCCACTCTATTTTATCACTATATTTGAATCTAAAAGCAAAGAATTAAATAAAATTGTAGTATTAATTCGCAAAATTTAATTTTTCATGTCGTTGACAAAATGGATTTCTTGTGATATTATATATCTTGAAAAAAGCAACACGGAGCGTAGCGCAGTTGGGAGCGCGCCGGTCTTGGGCACCGGAGGTCGCTGGTTCAAGTCCAGTCGCTCCGACCATTTGTATTTTTGTGCGGCCGTAGCTCAATTGGTAGAGTATTGGCCTTCCAAGCCAAGGGTTGCGGGTTCGACCCCCGTCGGCCGCTCCAGCGCCTGTAGCTCAACGGATAGAGCATTGGATTTCTAATCCAAGGGTTGAGGGTTCGAGTCCCCCCAGGCGCACCAACAACTTATGGTGGCTGTAGTTCAGCGGCAGAACGCCTGACTGTGACTCAGGATGTCGTGGGTTCAAATCCCACCAGCCACCCCAACAAAAGAATCCTTTTTTAAGGGTTCTTTATTTTTTTTCAATTGTATACATAAACTTCCGTTCCTAAAGATACCAAAAAATCTATTTCTTCAACATCAAAATTAAACATTCTTATACATCCATGAGAAATCCTTTTCCCTATCTCCCAAGGCTTTGTTGTTCCGTGGATTCCATATTGAGGATTAGAAAGTTGAAGCCATCTTGTCCCCATTCCATTCATTAAAGATCCTGGAGGTATATATTCATCGTACCAATATAATGCAGGATCCTTTTCCTTGTAGGAGATTCTATAATATCCTGGGGGCGTATGATCGCTCATCCCAACAGCTACTATATAGTTTTTAATAATGGTGTCATGAAAATAGAGATACATCTTATTATTCGAAAGATCTATTTCAAGCCTTAGAGGGCTTTCCCCATACTCAACCTTTCCAATTTTTAATGGTTGACCAGGATATATTAGAGAAGGATCCTTAAGGTTGTTTATATTCACTAAATCTCCGGGTAAAACGTTGTACTTTTCTGAAATTCTATATAAGCTTTCCCCTTTTTGAACTATATGGTATGTGCTTATTTCATAAACTTGCTTGGGTTTTAACATATTTTCGGTTGTTACTAGTTTATCTAACTTTAAAAACTTTACCTTTTTTTCAAAAGGTATCCCGTACTCATTATGAAAGATGACAACAAATTCATGAAAGCCATTTTCAATTTCATTTAAAAACTCTAAAAATTCTTCTTCTTTAAAATCCTTATCTCTGAACTGTATATTGATCAAAGTAAACTTTTCGGCTGGGGAATAATCAAAATAATATTCATAACCATTCTCTGTTATTGATGTTGTAATTTCAAACCGAATATCACCAGAAAAAGAATCCTTTTCTAAAAAACTTGGAAAAAATTGAGAGATATATTCTCCTCTATTATTTTCAGCGGTTACTAAAAAAGAATATGAATTCCCTTGGAACATATTTAAATTAACATTAAAATAAAAATCTCCGTTGATTGTTTGATAAACAGGTAGTTTTTTCTTATTTCCACCATCATAAATGTATAAGTTTGGTTTTTCTTTTACGCTTGTATAATTTTCTAAATTTATTTTAACAATATTCTGCGTTTGAATATATTCTGCTGGATAAAGAAAAAAATAATCTTCAGAAAAACCTATCAAAAATATAGTCACAAATATGACCAGCAATAATCCTTTTGTTATTTTTATCAATTCTTAATTCCTCCTTCCTACTTATAATAGATATTTCATTATCTTCTACATCGAATCCTATATCGTTTCTTGAAACATCATTGAGTATAATAAAATCCAAATTTTTTTCTTTTAATTTCTTTTTTGCGTTTTCTTTAAGATTTTCTGTTTCCGCTGCAAATCCAATTAATATTTGATCTTCATTTTTCTTTTCTCCCAGTTCTTTTAAAATATCAGGATTTTTCTCTAATTCTAAGTTAATTATACTATCTTTTTTTAATTTTTGATTTGAGTAATTTTTAATTCTAAAATCACTGACCGCAGAACTCATTATTATAATATCGTTTTTCTGAAATTCTTTTAGTACTTTTTCTCTCATCTCTTGTGTGTTTTCAACCCTATATATTTTTTTTACAATACTTGGTGTAGCCAAATTAGTAGGACCTGATATCAAAGTAACTTCTGCTCCCCTATAAGAAAATTCTTTAGCTAATTCATACCCCATTTTTCCACTTGATCTGTTGGATATAAATCTTACCGCATCAATCTTTTCAACTGTAGGTCCTGCTGTTATCAATACTTTTTTATTCAAAAAATCTTTTTTTGTAAGTAAGTATTCACTATGTACTAAGATTTTTATATTATCAGGATATCTACCTTTTCCTACTTCTCCATCAGCTAATTCTCCTTCTTCGGGCTCTATGATATGCCATCCTTGTTCATTCAACATCTTTAAATTTGAAAGATTTGTAGGGTTTTCATACATTCTAACATTCATAGTAGGAACTATTAATTTTGCCTTTTTTGAATAAGCTAAAGCGGTTGAAGAAACTAAATCATCAGCTATTCCATGTGAAATTTTTGCTATTATATTTGCTGTGGCTGGAGCAATTATTAAGAGATCTGCCCATCTTGAAAGTTCTGTGTGAGGAATCCATCCACCTTTTACATCAAAAATTTCATAATAAACTTCACAATTTCCAACCGCAGAAAATACCTGATCGGATATCCAACTTTGAGCGTTTTTAGTCATAATAACCTTAGGATTAGCTCCGATCTTTCTTAATCTTGAAAGCAGATCGATCGCTTTATATATTGCTATACCGCTTGAAACACTTAATAATATATTTTTATTTTTTAAATAGGGATACATAATTAATCCACCTTTAAAATGATATTTTTTTTGAATATTCTAAAGCCTTTTTTAGTCTAATAATAACCCTTTCTTTACCCAAAACAAATATTGATTCATACAAGCCAGGAGTGACCGTTTTTCCTAAAATAGATCCTCTTATAGATTGATATACATTCTTTCTTCCTGTGATATTTAATGAGGATAAGTTTTTTAAAGTTTTTTCAATGTTTTCAACCGTGAACTCTTCTAATTTAGAAAATTCATCTATTGCATTTTTAAGTAATTTTTCAAACCAAGTTTTTTTCATGAATTTTGCAACAAAATCTTCTTGATAATCAAAATTATCTGTAAAGAAATTTTCTGAAAACTCATATAGTTGCTTTAAAGTTTGCACTTTTTCCCGAGAGATTTCAATCACTTGTTTTATAAACTTTTCATCTTCTTTGGATAATTTATTTTCAATTAAAACAAAATTTATCCATTCAAAAAAAATATTATATATTTCTTCTAAAGAGTCCTTTCTAAGGTGAACCTCATTAGTCCAAAGAAGCTTATTATAATCAAAAACCGAAGGGTTTTTGGAAACATTTGTTAATTCAAATTCTTGATACTTTTGATTATAATCAAATATTTGTTCATTGGCATTCCAACCTAACAAACTCAAATAATTTAATATCGCTTTAGGAAGATATCCTTCTTTTCTAAAATAAGTTATAGAAACTTCCCCATGTCTTTTAGATAATGGGGCTTTATCTTCTCCTAATATCAGTGGAAGATGAGCAAATTTCGGAACTTCAAAAGATAGTGCATTGTATATTAACAACTGTTTTGGAGTATTAGAGATATGATCTTCTCCTCTTATTACATGACTTATTTTCATTAGATAATCATCTATTACTACTGTAAAATTATATATTGGAATACCGTTTGATCTCAAAATCACAAAATCTTCTAAATTTTTTGTATCGAATTTTATGTCTCCTCTAATAAGATCCGTAAAAGAAACTTCCTCATTTTTATTAACTTTAAATTTAATAACTATAGAAAAATCATTATTATTTTTATATTTACAGGGGAGATTATTATCTTCAAAGATTGTCTCATCATCTTTTAATACTGAATAATATGCTTTATTTTCGTTCAACAATTTTTCTATATAATTTTTATAGATATTCAATCTTTCGCTTTGTCTGTATGGACCATACTGTCCAGGTTTATCTACGCTTTCATCGTAATCTAAGCCTACCCATCTTAATTCTTCTAAAATACTTTCTTCGTATTCTTTTTTTGAACGTTCAAAATCCGTATCTTCTATTCTAATAATAAACCTTCCATTGTGTTTTTTGGCAAAATACCAGTTAAATAGTGCGGTCCTTAACCCTCCAACATGTAGATAACCGGTTGGACTTGGGGCAAATCTTACTCTGACCAATTATTTTTCACCTCTTCAAGTGCTATTAACTGTTTTTCCATCTCTTCAACTGAAGATATTTGTTTTACTTCAACCAATTTTCTGTTATCTAAATATTTTCCTTCAATTAGAACGTTTGTCACTCTATCTGTCCAACCCCCAGAACCTTTCATTAGAAATATAGGCTTTTTATAAGAATACGCCCCAAAAATTTCTATAGCAGTACCAATTTCACCACCTATACTTATCACAACATCTACATTTTTCAAAAGAACAAAAGATCGCATATTTAGATCCAACCCTGTTTTTATTGTGAAATCCAAATATTCATTGCCTTGTTGCTCCCAAGGTAAAACTCCGTAAACTTTACCATTGCTATTTCTTGCAGCCTTAGATACAAGCTGCATCACACCATTTCTTCCACCGTTCATCATTATCCAATTGTTTTTTGCTATGCATTTACCCACTTCAAAGCATAAAGAAGTCAGAGATTTTACAGGCTCTTTGTATATATTTCCTGAATAACCTATTACACCAACTATCAAAATATCACCAACCAAGATAATTTTCTTTTACTTTGTGATCTTCCAACACATCGTTTGGAACACCGTGAGCTATTACTTCACCTTTATGTAAAACATACAATTCATCAACTACTTGAGCTATTTCATCTACGCTATGATCTGTCACAATAATAGATATTCCTGTTTTCGCAAGTTTTCTTATTATTTCTTGTATGTCTTTGACAGTTATTGGATCTATACCCACAAAAGGTTCGTCTAGAAGAATAACTTTGGGATCTGTTATTAAAGTTCTAGCAAATTCTAGCTTCCTTTTTTCTCCTCCTGACAAAGAATACGCGTATTGGTGTATTAAGGTGTCTAAACCAAATTCATTTAAAATATTTGTAATTTTCTTTTCTGCATTCTGAATTTTCAAAAGATCTGCTATCATTTTAAGATTGTCTATAACCGTTAAATTTTTAAAAACAGAAGGTTCTTGAGGCAGATAAGCTAACCCTTTTAAAGCACGCCTATGTATGGGCAAATGTGTAATAACTTCTCCATCCAGAAAAACATTCCCTGTATTTGGAACGACTAATCCCAATATTATTTTGAAAAGCGTTGTCTTACCAGCTCCATTCGGACCCAATAAACCAGTAATAAAACTTGCTTTTGATTCAAAATCTACAGAATCTAATACTATTTTTTTACCATAATTTTTAGAAATTTTTTTACATTCTACAATAATTTTTTCCATATTTTAGTTAGTTTTATTTTCTTCATTATTCAAATATTCTATAATATCATTTGTTATATCCCATTTAGGATTGAAATATATTACACCAATTTCGTTTAAAATTAGATCATACCCATTATCTTTTGCATATTGTGAAATCTTCAAAGCTACTTCATTTGTTATTTGATTCATTTTCTGTTGGTATTCTATTTGTAAAGCTTGATCATACTGATTAATACGGGCTTGTATTTGTTGGTAATTTTGTTGCAACTCTTCTGGGGTGGCACCTGACCTCTGAAGATCTAAGAATTGTTGTTCCATTTCACTTATTTTACCTTGATAAAATTGTAAATCCCTTTGATAAAGAGTTTCCAAATCTTTCCACTTGTAATAATTTTCGACTAGTTTTTTCAAAAGATACATATCCAATCTTTATGTTACTAACCTCTTGACTGAAAAAGCTATAACTGAAAAAGTCATTAAAACAACAACCACAGAAATTAATAATTTCTTGCTTTTAATCACTAATTACACCTCCAAAATAATTTATTATATTAAAGATTTCTTTGTTTTCTTGCCTCAAACAAAATAATACCCGCGCTTACAGAAACATTCAAAGATTCCACATTATTGGACATCGGAATACTAATAAGTTTGTCGCAATGATTCTTTACATTTTTTCTGATGCCGTTACCTTCATTCCCAAAAACAATACAAACATTTCCTAACCAGTCTATATCATAATAACTTTTTCCATTGGTATCAGCTCCATAAACCCAAATGTTTTTCATTTTTAATTCTTCAATGGTATTAGATATATTAGTTACTTTTATTATTGGGATTTTAAATATCAATCCGGATGAAACTTTTATTACAACTGGTGTTACATCTACAGAATTATCTTTTGGAATAATAATTGCATCCACTCCGGCTGCGACTGAAGATCTTATTATAGCTCCGAAATTGTGAGGATCTTGTATTTGATCCAAGATAACTAAAAATAAATTTTCTTTGTCCTCTATTACATCTAACGTTTCATACAGGAAATCCTTCCCAATATCTATAACTACTCCTTGATGTTTATTAGTTGAAGCCATTTTTTCCAACACATCGTTTGATGCAAAACTATAAGTATAATTTAATTTATCAACATTATCCACAAAACTTTTTAAAGAACCCTTTTCGGTTTTAGAGTTACTAAAAAAAATATGTTTAATGGGATATTTAGCATCTATTATTTCTTTTAATATGTTTTTTCCGTAGACATACAACTATCAATCACCTCTAATAATTCATTTATTCTGGAGTAATTATGAGTTAAAAAAAGGTAACCTATAACTGCTTCAAAGCCTGTAGATTTTCTATAATCCGCATCGTTTCCCCTTTTTTTTGCTCCGTTAGAATTTACAGCTCGCTTATAATAATTCATTTCCTCAGAAGTAAATTTGCTATAGATTAAATCCACAAATTTAGAGTGCGATTTTGCACTTAAAAATTTTTTAGAATTTTCATATATAGTTCTGGTTTTAATACGACCATCATTTAACAGCCTTAATTTATATACCAAAGCAATTACAGCATCTCCTATATATGAAAAATTATCTATAGGGATCTCACGTAAATCAGCAAGTTGAAGATCCCATAACTCTTCTAAATCACTCATACAGATATTATCTCCTCGTATAATATTAAATTGAGAAACACATTTTTCTTGGTTCTAAAATAGCCTTTTTCTTTTGTTTTTTATTCTTTTTTCTTTTATTCACTTTTCTTTTTTTATTGTTCTTTGAAAAGAGGTATCCTAATGCTAGAATTAAGATACGACTCATCTAGTGAAGGAAGATTCTAGCGCCTCCTTGCAAAACCCTTTGGGTTGTTGCCTGGGAAAGCGTGCTTCCTGACTTGGCTGTCATATGCTGCCAACTTCAATTACTGCATCTCTTTGATGAGATCAACAGCAAGACTGTTGTTGAAAGATGAATATCGTATTTTACTGATAAATCCATGGCTGAATGTTTTCCATCTATGTATTTTTTAACTACAGATATCTTGAATTCCTTTCTGTATGATTTATTTCTTTTTTTTGAGTCAAATACTTTTTCGCCATGTTTTATATATCTGTAATACCAGCTTCGTAAATTTGATTCGTCACACCCTATTGATTTTGCTATGCTTTCAAAACTTCCTTTTCCCGCTATATAATCTTCACATGCTTTTATCTTTATTTCTTTACTATATTTCCCTTTTCTTGACATAATAATTAATACCTCCAAAGTAGTTTTGCAATTTTTATTAATTACGTGTCTACTTTAGAGGTATCATATCATTGATAGAGGCCTTTAGAACTTATTAATGATTAGTTCTCAATGGGTGGATCTTCGTCTAGCAAACCATCAAGTTCACTTTTGTCGGATAATTCCATTTTTACGATCCATCCTCTGTTTTCAGCATCTTCATTGACTATTTCAGGGTTATCTTCTAGTTCATTATTAACTTCAATAACCTTCCCGCTTACGGGTGCATAAATGTCTTCAGCAGATTTTACAGATTCAATCGTACACAAAATATCACCTTTTTTAACTTCTTTTCCTACTTCTGGTAACTCAACATAAGTTACATCACCTAATTCTTCGGCAGCTTTTACAGATATGCCGATAGTAGCTACGTTACCTTCTACATCAACGTACTCATGAGCATTTGTGTATTTTTTCATTAAAAATTCCTCCTTTGCAAAGATAATTTATTAATATCCGGCTTTTTTAACTGCTCTTATTACTCCAACACAGATTAAAACCGCTATTATAATTTCGGGAATGCCATTAGTTAATGCGATAGCTAATAATACACCACCAACGGCATTAGTTCCTACACCCATCGCGGTTGCTATTCTTTCAGAAAATATAAGATACATCATCCCTAATACCCCTGCTGTATTGATTAAAGTACCTAAAGCAGCACTTACTCCCACAGAAACGCTTTCTTTCCATTTAGAAACTTTTTCTTTTTCACTCGAAAAGAATTTAAGAACTAACCAGTACGAATAATATGAAACCAACCCAATCAATATTCTGGGTAATACTGATACCAAAGGATTTATAAAAGCAAAAGATAAAATATTTGGCCTTAAAAGTGCTTGAATTATACTAGAAACTCCAAATATCAAACCAATAACCATACCAGCAACTGGACCTTCCAAAATAGCTCCAATAATTACTGGAATATGCATAGTTGTAGCGTTTGCCGGTGGAATCGGAATAAACCCTAATGGTGTGAATCCTAACACAAATGAGATCCCTGACAACAAAGAAATCGTTACTAACCTTTTTGTTTTTGAATGCATTTCTGCCTCCACTTAATTTTATTTCAAATATTTATCAAACCATTGTGTTATTTCTTTCAGCCTTCTTATCCTATGTTTTGGTTTTCCACTTCTACTTAACTCATGGTTTTCTCCTCGAAACAGTACCAGTTTAGATTCAACTCCATTGTACTTAAGTGATGTGAACATCTGTAAGCCTTCAGCAAGCCAACAACGATAATCTTCTTCAGAGTGAATAAATAGGGTTGGAGTTTTTACTTTATCCGCATATTTCATTGGTGAATGAAACCATAATTTTTCATAATCATTCCACGGAGTCGATGCTTGTTGATCCTCAACAAAATAATATCCTATATCAGTAGTCCCAAATTTTGATATCCAATTAGCTATGCTCCTTTGAGAAGCTGCCGCTTTAAATCTATCCGTATGTCCTATTATCCAATTCGTCATATATCCACCATATGAACCACCAGTTACACCTATTCTATTTTTATCTATAAAAGGATATTTTTCTAAAACTCTATCAACAAAATGCATTATATCTTCATAATCTATCGTTCCATATTTCCCTCTTATATCGGCGAATTCATTTCCTCTTCCATCACTGCCTCTAGGATTACAAAAAAGAACTGTGTATCCTTCGTTAGCCCAATATTGCATTTCATGAAAAAAAACTTCTCCACTATATACCGTCTTAGGTCCTCCGTGTATATCTAGTATAGCTGGATACTTTTTATTCTCTTCAAAATCAGTAGGTTTCATAATCCACCCTTCGATTTCAACATCGCCTTCGCCTAAAAAAGTTATTCTTTCAGGTTTTGACATCTTTTTTTCCTTAATAACCCACTCATTCAATTCTGTCAACTGTTCTTCCTTATTTTCATCAAGCAAATACAGCTCTTGTAGTTTCACATCTCTCATTCCTACAAAGATAACTTTGCCATTAAATACATCAAAACCGTCTACAGAACCATTTTTTGTAGTTAATTTTTCTCTTTTGCCACTTTCATCTATTCTGTTTATATAAGAATTTCCCCACTCTGTTGTTTCAAAATAAAAATAACTTCCTTCAACTTTGAAAGCATTATTAGAACCGTATCTACAATCAGAACCTACGGAACTCCACGTACTGTAATCAAAATCCGTTTCGATATTTTTAACTTCTTTAGTTTGCATATTCATTAAATAAAATTTCGGATTTTCATTTATGCCATAACTTTTCATATCACTTCCTAAAAAGATAATATTACCATTGAAAAAGTCTGCATAAAAATAATTGAAAGGATCTTCGTGAGTTAATTTTTCTAAATTATTATTGTTTAAATCATATAAAAACAAATCGGATCTTATTTCCATTTTATCTTTAAATGTATTAGATATGAAAAGGATTTTAGATTTTTCTTTGTTCAGTTTAAAACCTTCTACATTGGTTAATTCATCTGTTATTGGTTTCATCTGATTATCATCTAAAGAAAACAAATACAATCTATTTCTTTTCTTATTGGTAAAACCCTGACCATTAGACCAATATGGAATTTCATCTAATACTTCGTAATCTCTTTCTTCTTTAAAATCTTCTAACTTTTTTTCTTTCTCTTCACTGGATAATTTTTCAAAATCCTTATATTTTTCATCGTAAGATGCAGTTAATACAAACTTATTTTCTGAAATTGGTTCTATATCAGAAACAAAAAGAGGAATCTCAAAAAATTTTTCTGCCTCTCCTCCATAAATGTTAATCTTATAATATACAGTAAAGGGCTCTCCTTTTTCTTTTCTCTTTTTGTCTTTTTCATCTCTAATAGCTGAGAATAATATATTTTCATCGTCCATCCACACAAAAGAACTCTCTTTATTAAAAGTAGTTAGTTTTCTGGACTTTTTATTATCAACGTCATACAACCAAATATTTGATAAATACTTGTTTTCATCTACGTCCATTTCGTGAACTACATAAGCTAAATTCTTTCCATTAGGGGAAAATTTTGTCCCTGACAAAAACTTATACTTTGTAAAATCTTCCAAAGCTAGCTTTCCCATTTCTCTACCTCCCGTAATTTTTTCATATTAGTGAATCTTCACTATACATTTCTGGCAATGATATTTCATCAAAAGGATTTTGATTAAAAATTAATGCCTTTTTTTCTATACTTTCTTCTCTATTAATATTATCAACTATTTCTGGGCTATAAGTTAGACGAAATAAAGAGTATTTGTAAGGAATACCCAATTCTTTCAATTTCTTCATATCTCTTAACCAATCTGGTTCTTCCACAGGTGCATCAGAAGATATAAAAAGAGGAATATTGTTTTTATACAATTCATAGAACTTAAATGCGTTATTGAGATTGTTACCCAACCTACTTTTAATAAAAATCTTATCTGATTCTATAAACTGAGGTTGAACATCAATAATAAGATTGTATTTTTTAATTTTTTCAATCTGTTTTTCTTTTAATATTTGTGCGTGTATTATTCTATGTAGTAATTTAGGCTTAACTTCTTCAAAGACTTTCAGAATTTGTTGAACAGCTCCGTCTCCTATAGCATGCATTGCCAAATGAAGACCTTTACTCTCACAAAATCTAACAATTTCATTCAGTTCGCTATCTTCCCACAATTTTTCCCCGAAAGTATTTGAGTCGTTATACTTATCAATTAGGTAAGCTGTTCTTGCACCCAAAGAACCATCTAAATATATTTTAACACTTTTGAAGATTTTAAAATATCCATGATCATAATAATTTAAAAGTTGATCATAACTACTTACCGCAACTTTTTCATAAACAAAGAAATCAGTATCATTTAAAAATGGGAGTTCTTCTTTTGAAACTCCATGTAGATCATCTGAATGAACGAAGTTATAACCTTTTTTACTTAAATAAGTTTTTGCAGATTCATAATTATCTTTTATATTAGTAAAAGCACCGAAAGTTTCATAGAATCTGTCTATTGCTTTTTCTTTTAAAAAACCCTTTTCAAACTCTATATAATCTTCAAAATCTTTAAAATTAATCTGCTCAAACACTTTAGAATTAACTACTGCCTTATGACCGCATCTTCTAACCAACATAATCGGAATATCTTCGCTTATATCGTCTAAAAACTTTTTATCAGGAATTGAAAATTCTTCTGACCAACCTCGTAAGATTATTTTATCTGGATTCTTTTTCAATATATTAATTATAATTTCTTTTATTTCTGGTAAACTTTTATTTTCTAAAGAAGGTTGCACCAACTTTTCTCCAAATCCTAACAAATGGAGATGAGTGTCTGTAATGAAAGGTGTAACAAAAATATTTTTATTGTATTTGGTATTTATATATTTAAATTCGCCTTTTTTTGTAAGTTTAAACAAACTTTTATACCTCTTTTTTAAATTTCACTTTCATATTCAATATATTTTATCATATTTGCTGACTTAAAACTCCAATTTCTTGTCTAAGTATATATGGTAAATATATCACAGTTTTCTGATGTTTTCTAAATAAAAATAAAATAATTCATCCGAGAGTTGGTCGAACCCGGTGTAATAAGATTCAACCTTTTTGATTTTTTTATTCGGTCTTCTCAACATTTTAAACTCCCCCTTTAAAAATTTTGTTATTTATTTTAAAATTCTGATAATATCTTACCATATATTTTTAAGTTTGTCAAGTCGTGACTAAAAATTATTTATTATTTTCGATAATTTTTTAATATAATTATATTTTTTTGATTTTAGATATAAATTGATTATATTTTAGATGATATAATTTAAATGTAAGATTAAAAAGAAAGGAGAAATAGATGAAATATAAGATTGGATTAGCACCAATGGCAGATTATACCGATTATCCTTTTAGAAATTTAGCAAGGGAATTTGGAGCACAGTTTACCTTTACAGAGATGATTTCTGTAGATTCAATTTTAAGGGAAAATGAAAAAGTTGAGAAAATGCTTCCTCAAAAAAATGAAAGAAATATAGGTATTCAACTTTTTGGTAATGAACCTAAAAAATTTGTTGAAGCGGCAAAAAGGGTTGAGCATTTAGCTAGTTGGATAGACATTAATGCTGCATGCCCTGCCAACAAAGTTATTAAGAAAGGATCAGGAGCAGCTTTATTAAAAACACCTGAATTATTAGGCAAGATAATTAGAAATTTAAAAGCTAATATAAATTTACCTGTAGGAGTAAAAGTCAGAATAGGGTTCGATATAATTAATATCGAAGAAGTATCAAAAATTATTGAAGAAAATGGAGCAGATTACATTATAGTTCATGGAAGAACAAAAACTCAATTATACTCAGGAAAAGCTGATAGAAGTTTCATTAAGAAATTAAAAGAAAATATCAATGTTCCATTAGGAGCATCTGGTGATGTTTTTTGTAGAGAAGATATCGAAGATTATATAAATAATTATGGAGCAGACTTTGTCTTAGTCGCAAGGGGAGCAATAGGAAACCCTTGGATATTTATGAATAATAATTATATTCCTTCTAAAAAAGAACGTATAGAAGTATGTTTGAAACATTTAGCCTTAATGATTGATTTTTATAAGTCGGAAAATTTCGCAGTAAAAAAATTCAGAAAAGTACTAATTAAATACTTTTCTGGTTTTGAAGGTGCAAAAGAAATAAGAAAAAGAATGCACACTCTTAATACTTTTAAAGACGTTTCTAATCTGATCGAAAATGTTTTAAAATAGCGATTAAGCTATTTCATCTAATAATATTCCTTCAATATCGTTTAAGGCCTTCGCTAATTTTAGAGACACCTCAGGGGGAATTTGTCTAATTACTTTTTCAGTTTCTTTATCAACTATCTTGACTATTAATATGTCTAAATCTCTTTCTAATTCAAACCTCGCTTCCCCTTTGAAAATTTGAGAAAGTTTATCTAGTTTTTCTTTTATGATTTCAGAAATTTTGTCTAATTCTTCATTAGTAATCTTTTGATTCGTCATAGATTCGTTATTTTGTTTCTGAGTATTTAGATTAATATTAACCATATCTTTCTCTCCATTGGGAGATTTTATCTGATTAATATTAAAATCAGTATTCCCGCCAATATTTGATATCCCCATCATGATCACCAATCCTTATTGAATTTTATCAATATTTTATCGTCTAATTTTTACTTAACTTTAATTTTTTATTATATTATAAACATAGCATCGCCAAAGGAGAAGAAACGATATTCTTTTTCTTTTGCAATTTCATACGCGTCCATTATAAATTTATAATCAGAAAATGCTGAAACTAAAAAAAGGAGTGATGATTTAGGTAGATGAAAATTGGTTATAAGAGCGTCTACAATCTTAAATTCAAACGGGGGATAAATATACAGACTTGTTTTGTCAACTAATTTATTAGGGTTTCTTGAAATTGATTCAAGAGTTCTAACGACCGTTGTTCCAACAGCAATAACTCTTTTTCCTTGAGCTTTTGTTCTTGCAATTTCGTGAAGCACATCCTTAGAAACATTAAAGTACTCTTCATGAATTTGATGATTTCTTATATCCTGTTCTTTAACAGGTCTAAACGTATCTAATCCTACATGAAGTGTGATTTCTGCAAATTTAATGCCTCTAACTTTTAATTCATCCATCAATTCTTTTGTGAAATGCAACCCTGCAGTTGGCGCTGCTACAGCGCCATCAAATTTTGCGTATTCTGTTTGATACTTGTTTGGATCATCGAGTTCTTTTTTGATATACGGTGGAAGCGGAATTTCCCCTATTTGTTCCAACTTTGAATAAAATTGTGGCTCTTGAAATTCTAAAATCCTAGATCCATCGTCAAGATGTTCTACAACCGAGCAAGATAAGTTGTTTTTAAAATAAAGTTTATTCCCTGTTTTTATCTTACCTCCTGGTTTTACAAGAGCTTTCCATCTTTTTTCGCTACCGTCTTTCTCCAAAAGAAGAACTTCTACGTGAGCCCCTGTTTCTTTCCTACCGTATAACCTAGCTGGAATAACCTTAGTATTATTTAACACCAAAAGATCCCCCGGCTCAAGATAATCCCCAATATCTTTAAATATTTTATGTTCAATGCTTTTTGTTCTTCTATTAATAACCATCAGTTTACAACTATCTCTAGGTTCGGCTGGTTCTTGAGCAATAAGTTCATCTGGCAAATTGTAATCATATCTTTCTAAATCAAATAATTCTTCACTCATCAATAAACCTCCGCAATTCTAATAATTTTTCTTTATCAAACTTATACTCCTGAAACTTGTCTTGGGAAATCATATAATACCCAAATTTATTACTGAAATAAACTATAAGCTTATCGGCAGGTGATTCTAAGTAAACTCTCTTTTTTTCTATTAATCTTCGTAATATATTTTTATCTTCTTCACTTTTTAAAATATAATCAATATTTTTATCAAACACAATTACAGCAGGAAAAAATACCAAATTCTCAATATACAAGTTATCTAGCAAATCTAAAAAGATATTCATATTATTTAAATCATTGTATCTAACCACATTACTTCCATCAATAACAACACCTTTTCTAGAATTTAAATTCATAAGCCTAAAATGATAGTAAGAAATGTTTTTTAACTGAACTTCTACCATCTGTTTTTCGTACTGACCCAAACTTTTAAAAATATCCTTTATTTTTTTATACAAAGACAGTTTAGTTTCAAGTGGATCTATGCTTAATATTTCATCCAATAAATTTTGAACGAATGGAGTCTTCACATCCAAAGGTATATAAGTTATCAAGGAATAAAGATCTATGAAATCCTTAAAATTTAATCTTTTTAATATAACTTGTTCGTTATAAAATTCGACACCGTATTTTTTCAACTTTTCGTTGTATCCACCTGGTGGAAATTTATTAGGAAAAATCAAAAACTTTAAATTATCAATGGCTTCTTGATTTAATTTATAATACCTTTTTAAATCCTCAAATCTGTTTTCTTTTGGCTTACGCAGTATATGCATGATCAAAAATTGAAAATCATTGATATGTTTTTTAGAAATTTTTAATTCTGCATCTCTACCTAATACTCTGTAAATCCAGAACATTTTTCTTGGATTTAATTCCCTTGGCTTTCTTATTATCCCATTGGCCTTTTCTATTAATGCCCTTGTCTTTCTACTGTGAGCTTTATAATCCTTTTCTGAAATTACGTTTAGTATGCGCTGAATCGACACTAGAATATAACTCCTTTTCTATCTTTGATTTCAATTCTTCATACTTTTCTCCAAACGATTTGATATATAAATCTCGGTATCTGATATTTTCGTTGTATGAAATATGGATCTCTAACCTTTCTTCAGGTGTAAGATAATCTAAAAAGTTTGCCCATTCAATTATATAAACTCCATCAGAATCGGTAAAAATTTCCAAATATTCTATTTCTTGAGGATCAGTCAATCTGTATAAATCTATATGGTACACTCTTGGATTAGTATCATAAACTTTTATCAAAGAAAAAGTTGGACTTGTTACATTTATTGGTTTGTCAGACAGCCCGTTTATAATATATGAAGTTAAAGTAGTTTTTCCAGTTCCAAGATCTCCTAAAAGTAAAACTTTTGCTCCTGGAAATAGACATTTTGATACAGCGATACCTAATCTTTTAATATCATCAAGACCATATTTTTTTAAACTTATTATTATTGCGTCACTCCCCATTCACATTTTTCTTTTAAAAAACATTTTTTACAGTTCGGAACCTTTTTACAATATTCTTTAGAGTGGTTAACTATTAACGCATGGAATTCGTTAAAAAGTTGAGCATCTTTTGGCAAATTCTTCTCAAAAAAGTCTTTTATCTCATCATAATCTTTTGACAATCGAAATCCTAATCTTGTAAACATCCTTTTTGTGTATGCATCTACAACAAAAACGGGTTTTTCAAATGCATATAAAAGTATAGAGTCTGCAGTTTCTTTACCTATCCCTTTTATACTAAGCAATTCTTCTCTCAAATTCAAAAGATCTTTTTGCTTTATTTTATTTACATCAAAATCATAACCCTTAAGCCATTTCAAAAAGTTTTTCAGTCTTTTACTTTTCAAATTATAAAAACCTGATGATTTAATCAATTCAGCCAGCTTTTCTTCGCTAATTCTATACAATTTAAAAGGTTCTAAAAGATCTTTATCTTTTAAATTTTCAATTGACTTTTCTACGTTTTTCCATGAAGTATTTTGAGTAAGAATTGCCCCAACAACTACTTCAAACCAATTCTCTGCGGGCCACCAATGTTGTGAACCATAAAATTTATACAATTTTTGGTAAATTTCATACACTCTATTCAATATTTACCTCCAAACTACATGCTCTGGCACTTGTCCTTCTAAAGCTCTTATTACATCCTTTGCAACCATCAGAGACATCTTATTTCTCGTTTCATGGGTAGCTGAACCAATATGAGGGGTAAGAACAACGTTCTTTAAATCAGCTAATCCAGGAGTTAATTTTGGCTCATTTTCATAAACATCTATAGCGGCTCCGCCAATTTCATTATTTTTTAATTTTTCATATAAAGCTTTTTCATCGATAACAGGGCCTCTTGCAGTATTTATAACAAAAGCGTCTTTCTTTATTAAAGACAATTTTTCTCTATCCAACAAATGATAAGTTTCTTCTGTTAAGGGAACATTCAAACTTATAAAATCAGATACCTTTAAAAGTTCATCAAGAGGCAGATAAGAAATATTTAACTCCTCTTCCCTCTCTTTAGAAAGTCTGTGCCTTTGGTAATAATAAACTTTCATATCAAAACCTTTTGCCCTTCTTGCTACCGCTTGACCTATACTCCCGCAACCAATAATTCCTAAAGTTTTTCCATACACATCAGTTCCAAGAAAAAGCTCCGGTTTCCACCCATCAAATTTTCCTTCCCTTGTAAACTTGTCCGCTTCAACTATTCTTCTTGCAACTGCTAACATCAAACTCCATGCTAAATCTGCTGTTGTTTCTGTCAAAACATCCGGCGTATTACTTACGTAAATTCCCAATTCTTTCGCTTTATCTATATCTATATTATTGTATCCTACCGCATAATTTGCTACGATTTTTAATTTATTCTTGCCTTGGCTTAAAACTTCTTCATCTATTGGATCAGCTAACATCGTTATCAAAGCATCTGATTCCTTTGCAAGCTCCTTTAATTCATCTTTGGTCAATAATTTATCCTTCGGATTGATCCAAACCTCGTATTCATTTTTTAATAAATTAACTCCCGATTCAGGAATCTTGTAAGTAATAGATACTCTTTTCATTATTCAATTAACCTCCATTAGAAGAATTCTGAAAGTACTCGCTAAATTTTCACAAATAATTATATCATTAGTTTTTTAACTTTTTAAAAAACTCAGTTTATATAATATCAAACCATATAAATAAGTTGAACACTATTGTGAAGAGGCACTGAATTTTGAGAGCTCTACTGTCTAAAAACAAAGGCTTTTAAGGTATAAAATTTCTTTTCTTGACAGGAATTAGAAAAATACTATTTTCTATTCTTTTATGATATAATAATACTGGTTTTTATTTTAATTCATATAACCTATTTTAAACTAATCTCCCATTGGAGGTGCTTTTTTTCTTGTTCGATCCGAATTACATCAGAAATATCGCAATTATTGCCCATATAGATCATGGCAAAACTACTTTGATGGATAGAATTCTTGAGTTAACTCATTCTATTGATGAAAGAAATATGAGAGAACAGTTTCTTGATTCGATGGATCTAGAAAGGGAGAAAGGTATAACAATTAAATCACACCCTGTAAAAGTATTTTACACAGCTAAAGATGGAAATAATTATGAGTTAAATATTTTAGATACACCTGGTCATATAGATTTTACTTATGAAGTATCACGTAGTTTAGCAGCATGTGAAGGCGCTATTTTATTAGTTGATGCCAGTCAAGGCGTTCAAGCTCAAACTGTTACTAATACTTATTTGGCGTTGGAAAATGATTTGGAAATCATAGGAGCAGTTAATAAGATAGATCTTGCAACAGCTAATATAGAAGAAACCATACTTGAAATAAATGATTTAGTTGGCATTGATGCCGATTCAATTGTAAAAATTAGTGCCAAAACTGGAGAAGGAGTAGAGCAACTATTAGAGTTAATTGTTAAGAAAGTCCCTTCCCCACTTAATAAAGAAGATATATCAGGAAAATTAAAAGGGTTAATCTTCGATGCAAAATACGATAAATATAAAGGAATAATCGTTTATTGTAGAATTTTTAGTGGCACGGTTAAGAAAGGAAAGAAAATTAAATTTATGACTTCGCAAGAGGTTTATGAAGTGAGCGAAGTAGGGGTTTTCCATCCTGAAATGATGGAAACAGAAGATTTATCATCTGGTGAAATCGGTTATATTATAGCAGGTATTAAAGAGATTGAAGAAGCCAGAGTCGGAGATACTATAACCGATGCAGAAAACCCTATTGAAAAGCCGCTGCCGGGTTATAAAGAGGTTAAACCCATGGTTTATGCAGGTTTGTATCCTGGCCTTCCTGAATACTATGAAGAATTAAGAAAAGCTCTTGAAAAATTAAAATTAAATGATGCTTCACTTGTTTTTACTCCGGAAAATTCTCCTGCAATGGGTTACGGATTTAGAGCTGGTTTTTTAGGGCTTCTACACATGGAGGTAGTCAAAGAAAGATTACAGAGGGAATTTGAACTTGCAGTTATATTAACTGTTCCAAGTGTTATATACAAAGCAAAGCTAAAAAATGGTAAAGAATTAGAAATTACTAACCCTTCTGAGTTTCCAGAAGAAGATACCATAGAAGAGGTTTACGAACCTTTCTGTAAGTTAGATATAATAACTCCTCCTGATTATATGGGGGATTTAATAAATTTAGCTCAAGTTGAAAAAAGAGGAAATTTTTTGTCCGTATCTAATGCGGGGAAAAATAGAGTTGTTTTACATTTTGAAATTCCCCTTGCAGATTTAATATTTGATTTTTTTGACAAAATGAAAGCTGTTAGCAAGGGATATGCTTCGATGGACTATGAAATTACTGGTTATAAAGAATCTAATTTGCTTAAATTAGAAATTTTAATAAATAAAGAAAAAGTAGATGCCCTATCTTATGTAGTTCATGAAAGTCAAGCTTATACTGTTGCAAGGAATTTGGTTGATAAATTAAGGGATCTGATTCCAAGACATCAATTCGAAATTCCTATTCAAGCATACTGTAAAGGAAAGATTATAGCAAGATCAACAATAAAAGCTTTGAGAAAAGATGTCCTACAAAAATGTTACGGTGGAGATGTTACAAGAAAGATGAAACTTTTAGAAAAACAGAAAGAAGGAAAAAAGAGAATGAGAGAAATAGGAAAAGTAAACATTCCTCAAGAAGCTTTTCTTGCATTATTAAGAGTAAACGAAGATGAAAAATAATTTTTGGAGGTGTTGGTTTTGCCAAAGTTAGATAATAAAGAAAAGAACAATCTTAATAAGAAGATTTATAGGATAGTTCTGTGGATTGGAGGATTAGCTTCTGTATTCATTTTTTCTTTAGCCTTTAACCAACCGTGGATACTTTTTGCAATAACAGTTGTGGCATTATTTAGCAGAGAATGGCTTTTGGCTTTTATCATTACAGGGCTAAGAGGAACGGGAATCTTTGGTTTAATGGGTTCAGTTGAAATGTTATGGGTCACTCTTTGTATATTTTTTATATTCATTTGGGCACTTTTTAGGTTTTTCTTTGATACCGATAGGTTTTTACGTAAAAAAATAAGAAGTATAGAAACCAACAACAAAAATAATAATGCTAAAAAGGTGTAGATTTCTACACCTTTTATTTTTTTAAAATAATAACGTAATGATAATTGGTACTGACAAAGATATTATAACTCCCTGACCAAAAGCAATTAAAGTTGTTTCCTTATCGGTGCTTTTTGAAATAACCCCAAGCATAGTGTCCATAGATGTCGCCCCACCAACCGATACAGCCCCCAAAGGTGACCATTTGGATATCAAAGGTATTAATACGATTGCCAAAACTTCTCTTATTACATTTGAACTGAATGAAATTGCACCTAAAAAAGGTGAATAAAGATTACTTATCATAACTCCAGATAAAGAGTACCATCCGAAACCTGCTGATGCTCCTATTGATTCCAATAAATTTAAATCTGTAAAAAAAATTGCAAATGATGCAAAAGTAAGGGTCCCTAACATAGTTAAAATGGATTGAAATATTATATTTTTTAGGTTTACTTTCAATTTTGAAAGTATTTTCTCTTCGCTACCAATATCTACCCCAACACTGAAGACCAAAAACATCAGTAAAATAGTTACTAAATTTTCTGGTATACTTATATCAAGATAAATACCAGATATAATTCCTCCTAAAACAGCGGATAAGAGTAAAATCATCTTTATTTCTCCTTTTTAAAAAACTTTTCATAAAATGAGGTGAAAAGAACACTTCCTAATATTGAGAAAACAGCTATATATAATGCATATACTCCAATTTCTTTTATTTGGGAAACCAAAGCATCATTATTACCTATTTCGTAACCCATGAAAAAAAGTAAAAATACCGTTGACAGCAAAACAGATTTATATTTCTTCAACCATCTAAGCTTTCCTTTTAATCCGAATAGAAAACCTATTAAAAAAGCAATTAATATACCCGCCATCATATTGACCACCTCTTTATACCAAATTTATTAAACAGTTTCGTTTATTGAATAATATTATACTTCTTATCTTGAAATTTATAAAAAAATACTCCGTTGAATAAATAAGGAGTATTTTTTAAAACAATTATATTAATTAATAACTATAATTAGTTTTGCTTTATATTATACTTTCTCTTTATTTTTTTAATTTCATCTCTGTACTTTGCGGCTTCTTCATAATTTAATTCTGAAGCTGCCATATACATCTTTTCTTCAAGAAGTGAGATATAATCTTCGGGAGATAAATTCTCTTCAACAGCAAAAAGATAATCATCTTCTTTTATAGTATCATCTTTAAAAGGAGCAAATACATCTTCCGGTAGCTTTTTAATAATACTTCGAGGAGTTATATTGTGTTCTTGGTTGAATTTAATTTGTATTTCTCTTCTTCTGTTCGTTTCATCTATTGCAGTTTTCATTGCTTCCGTTATCCTATCTGCATATAATAAAACCTTTCCATCGACATTTCTCGCTGCCCTTCCAATCGTTTGGATAAGAGTAGTTTCTGATCTCAAAAAACCTTCTCTATCTGCATCCATTATTGCAACCAACGAAACTTCTGGCAGATCTAACCCCTCCCTTAGCAGGTTTACTCCAACAACGACCTCAATTTCACCATTTCTTAATTTCTTTACAACCTCTGACCTTTCGATAGTATCTAATTCAGAATGTAGATATAAAGATTTAACTCCCATTAAATTCAAATGATCTGAAAGTATTTCTGCATCCTTTTTAGTTAGAACAACCGCTAATGCTCTTCTACCATTTTGAACTACTTCTTTAACTTCACTTACAAAATCATCAACCTGTCCTTCGGTTTTTTTGACTTCAATTTTGGGATCAACAAGTCCTGTGGGCCTGATAATCTGTTCAACAATTTGCTCAGAAACCTCCATCTCAAATGGGCCAGGAGTCGCAGAAACAAAGATTATTTGATTGGTTTTTTCAATAAATTCTTCAAACCTTAAGGGTCTATTATCTAACGCAGAAGGTAATCTAAAACCGTATTCTACTAGGTTTTTCTTTCTTGCATAGTCTCCTCTGAACATGGCTCTTAATTGTGGAACAGCAATATGTGATTCATCTATAAAAGTTATGAAGTCATTTTCAAAATAATCTAGAAGTGTCCAGGGGGCATCTCCAGGTCTTCGACCATCAAAGTATCTTGAATAATTTTCTATTCCCTTACAGTAACCTAAGGTCTGAAGAAATTCCATATCTTGACGTACCCTTTGTTCAATTCTTTGAGCTTCCAACAACTTTCCTTCGCTTTTGAAATAAGCTATTTGGGTTTCTAGATCCTTGTTTATTTCTTCGATAGCAGAAAGTATTTTCTCATCACTTGTAACAAATTCTTTAGCCGGATATATGGTTATTTTGTCGTATTCTTCCATTATCGTTCTGTTAAAAACATCGAAACGTTCTATTTTTTCTATCTCGTTATCAAAAAAAGTGGTTCTTATTCCAAAATCATCATAAGGTGGAAAGATTTCTAGAACTTCCCCTTTCCATCTAAAAGTTCCACCTAAAAAGTCTTTTTCCTGTCTGGTATATTGCATTTTTCCAAGTTTAGTTAAAATTTCTTTTCTTGAATACGCTTCTCCTTTTCTTAGATAAAGGTTTATATTGGAAAAATCTTGAGGGTTTCCTGAAGCGTATATAGCTGATACACTAGAAACAACTATTACATCTCTTCTTGTTAAAATTGATTTTAATGTTGAAAGTCTCATTTTTACTAAAATATCATTTATATCAGCGTTTTTTTCTATATATATATCCCTTGAAGGTATGTAGGCTTCAGGTTGATAATAGTCATAATAACTGATGAAAAATTCTACTCTATTTTCAGGGAAAAACTCTTTGAACTCATTATATAGCTGAACAGCTAAAATTTTATTTGGGGATAATACTAAAGTAGGTCTATTAACATTAGCGATTATATTGGCCATTGTGTAAGTTTTTCCAGAACCCGTTACACCCAATAAAGTTTGAAATCTATAATCACTTTCAATTCCTTGAGTTAATTCTTCGATTGCTTTCGGCTGATCTCCTTGTGGACCATATTCGGACAAAAGTTTGAACATAAATGCCCCTCCAGAGTTTCTTATTCTCGCTACCTTTTAATTTTAAAATCTAAAAGTTATACCTGCATTTAATCCAAAATAATTTTCTATTTCTGATGTACCTTTAATTTCTAAAGGCCATAAAAAATTGTAGTTTGTTTCAAAAGACAAACCAAAAGTATCATTAAAATAATATGTATATTTAATAAAAGGAGCGAGTTTAAAATATGTAGCAGTAGCATCATTTGAATATGCAAAGCTTTCCATTCCAACTATAGAACCAATTGACAGAGTTGATTCACTTTCAGATTCGCTTTCAGTTAAATTGTTAAGATAACCAATTTTAAAATTAAAACTCGTACCGGTTAAGTCATTCCCAAACAAAAATTCTAAAGCCATGCCTAAATAAAAGTTACTATACGTGTCAATCACAAGCTCAAACCCAAATCCGTTTCTTTCAAAATCTTGGCCAACATAATATAGATTTAATAGAGTTCTTATGGGGGATAAATCAGGGTTCTCTATAACATAGACGTCTTTCGTTTTGTAATCAAAACTCTTTGGAGGTTCTAGTATTCTTAATATACTAGAATTATCCATTGCCTGCTCAACAATAAGTTTCCCTTCATTAAGATCATAATAAATCCCATCTATCTCTTGACTTTTTACAAACTCAAACATCATACCTTCTTTAATTCCAATATTTCTTCCAGAATCAATCCTAACAAATTTATCTTCAATAGAAACAATATTTGCTCTAATCCTAAAAAGATAATTTAATTGGTTGGATATGGATGAAGCAAGATTATTCACAGCCAAACGTCTAGCTGTATAAAGAGCTTCAAAATCACTTTGAGTTTGGGTTACATAAGAGGTCCCCACCGAAGAAAATGTTCTTGAAAACATACTTTCTCCACTAGAAATTTTTATTACCTGACATTTTGCATAAATTCTGTACTCCCACCACATTAAATCATCTGTTTTTTTTCTATATGGAAATGCCTCTATAATTTGAACATAAACTAAAAAATCTGCTTGAATATTATCACTAATATAATCTTCTTGAGAAAGGCTCTTTAAGAGATTTTCTAATAATATATCTTCTTTTGTGACTACTCTATACTTACTTTGCCTTAAAAGATTATTCTCTAAAGAATTTTCTAATAACTGATTTAATTCCGCATCTCCTTCAACATATATCAAGAAAATTCTTCGCATATCTGGAGCTTTTGTTGACTGCGAAAAAGTAGTTAAGACAATAAATATAAATAATATAATCAAAAATATCTTCTTTTTCATAATTAATATCATCTCCATAATTATAATAATGAAATCTTTTGAGCAAAATCAATTTTACCTTTTTTTAGAGCACATCTATATAGTTTAAGTTTTTCATCAAATACTATTCCTGCCTCTAAAAGAACCTTATCATCTAGTAAAGCAAAATCATCAAATTCTCCCTTAAAAGATATTTCTCCATTTTTTAACATCAAAATATTAGGTTTTAAACTCACAAATTCATTTATCCAATGAGTAGATAAAATCACAGTTTTCCCCAAATTAAGTAATTCTTTTATTAGGTTAAAGATAGATTTTTTCGTTGTATAATCAAGACCAACTGTCGGTTCATCAAAAATAATATAATCCGGATTGTATGATAAAACAGAAATTATTGCCACCTTTCTCATTTCTCCACCTGAGAGTTCAAAAGGATTTTTTTCTAGATAACTTTCTGGTAAATTTACCAATTCTAAATAATATTTCAACATCTCTTCATTGATTTCGTAATTGAAGTTTTTTGGTGCAAAAATAATTTCATCTTTTATCGTTGGTTGGAAAAACTGAGATTCTGGGTATTGAAAAACAATCCCTATTTTTTTTCTTATCTCTTTGATATTAACCTTTTTATCTTTTGTAGACATTCCTTCTACTATCACATTACCCTCTTGCGGTAAAAGTAACCCATTCATTAGACTCATTAAGGTTGTTTTACCAGATCCTGTATGTCCAACTAACAACCATAATTCACCTTTATTAATTTCTAAATTAATATTCTCTAAGGCTTTTTTTTGAAAAGGAGTATTTATAGCATATGTAAAAGAAGTATTTTGTAAAATTATCGGCATAATTCATCTACCAGCTCTTCTAAATTCCTGCTCACGCTTCGTTTTAATTTTTCTTTAAAAGGAAGTTCGGTTTCAATTATTCGTTTTGAATAAAAATCTTCTTTATCTCCTTCGAATACGATTTTACCCTCACTAAGCGCAATAATTTTATCGACTTTTTCTAAGTCAGAAGGATGATGCGATGCGATTATTATTGTTTCACCCATTTGAAGTAACCTATCTATTACTTTGTATATTTCATTTCTTCCTTTGGGATCCAGCATAGAAGTTGGCTCATCCATAAGAATTACTTCTGGCTTCATGGCTAATATAGAAGCAATTGCTAATCTTTGTTTTTGACCCCCAGATAAAGTGTTGGGATCATTTTTATTAAAACCTGTCAAACCCACCGTTGAAAGTGCCCATTCAATTCTTTCACTCATTTGCTCTCTCGGAACACCTATATTCTCCAAACCAAATGCAACATCTTCTTCTACGGTAACGCCTATAATTTGATTTTCAGGGTTTTGAAAAATATATCCTACCTTTAACCTATTTTTATCATTAAGAATTTGATCATTGAAAATTATTTGTCCTTCTTCAGGTAAAAGGATTCCACAAAGAAGCTTCAGAAGAGTGGACTTTCCGCTCCCATTACTTCCAACTAATCCAATAAAATCGCCTTTTTCTATCTCCAAATCAATTTCCTTTAAAACTTTATTTTCAGAGTATCCAAAAGATAATTTTTTACAACCAAAAAACATTCTAACCCCTCTTTACAGAAAAATAAACTCTAAATCCACCAGATTTCTCAATCTCTTTTACGTTACCGAATACTTCCTTCATATAATTTTCTAAACTACGACCACCTTTATTATGATAAGCTACCAAAAACAGCTTACCATTTTGATTCAAATGTTTTTTTGATTCGTCTATCAACTCATGCAGAACATTTTTACCAGCAACAATTGGAGGATTCGTTACAATAATATCAAAAAAATCTTTTCCCCATGGTTCAAATAAATAGCCTTGTTTTATAGTTAAATTTGCGTTATTATTTTTTGCATTAATTTTCGCGAAATCCACCGCACGTCTATTAATATCACTCATATATACTTCAGCGTTTGGAAATTCTTTTTTTAAGGTAACTCCTATAACTCCATAGCCACATCCCATATCCAAAACTTTTTCGTTAGAAAGTTGAATATTTTCAATAAGCAAAATACTTGCCTTATCTATTCTTTTTCTTCCATAAACTCCTGATGGAGCTTTAAATTTATAAGTATGTCCATTTTTTAAGCTTAAACTCAGCAGTTTTGTAGTTAGTTTTGATGTTGGATTTTCAGTGTAATAATGTTCAAATTTATCAGGATTTATTTTTTTTATTTCTTTTTTTGTATTTAATTCTTTATTGACTTTTCTTATCACGTCTTCAACATTCATAAATGCAATGTCTTCTGGACCATATATTTGAACATCTTCCGTTTCTTCCCTATTTTTCTTACGATTAGCCAATTCTTATATACCTCCACGGTTTATTATATAGCAAAGATGGCTGGGTTACCCTGCTGCACCTAAGAATCACCGCTTATGGCTGCTCCCTTCCGGGCCTGACCAGATTCACGGGTTCCTATTGCGCAGGACCCAGCCTCAACTAATGGTGCAATTTAATTATAACATTTTAAAATTGAAAAATCAACTTTGGATTTTAAAAGATTTGTTAATGGCTAATTTAATTATCTTATGTATTATAAAAATGTGTTATTATTTTTATAGGGGATAAAAAAATTATACTTACCCACTTCAGAAATAGCAAAAAATAGTGGTTAAGCTGAGGTACAAAAGATTAAATAATAAGGAAAGAAGAACTAAAATATTGAATTCCAAGGAAAATGCTCTTTGAAAAAGTCAAAAAACTTAAAGAAAGATAAAATGATAAATGGCAAACCCATCGCCTAACTCAGCATAAAAGGTTCGTGCCTAACGCCACTCACCCAAATGCCGCCTTCTGCGGAACTTCTTTTATGCGGGGAACGTTATCTGTAATAGGTTGCCTTAATTACTTGGAGGTTTTAAATGTTTACGACAGAAAAACTTGAGCTCAAAGATTTTTATCTACTTGAAGAATTTCAAATTGCATATTTGCCGGGATGGATTCCAGAAAGAGAATTTGCAGTAGCGTTGTGGGCTAATCCATCTATAGAAGACTTTCTAAAGAGAAAATGTCCTGTAATAACCGATTTCATCAATAGGATTAAGAAAGAAAATGAACCAATCAAGGACAACAACGAACTTGCTATTTGCATCAAGAAAGTCCTTCAAACTTGTTCTGATATTTTAATCTACAACAAGTGCCCAGAAGTTTATGATAAACTGGAATTTCATAATTGGGATTTCAAAGAGATAACATCTATAACATCTTTGGATGCCAAAATTATATTAGATGGAGGTTCAGGAACAGGGCATGTCGCATTAGAAGCAGCTAAATATGCAAGATATGTTTTCGCAATGGAACCTGTCACAAGACTTAGACAATTCATAAAAGAAAAGGCTAAAAAGCTAAAAACGGACAACGTATATGTGATTGACGGGTTTCTCCATTCAATCCCTTTACCTGATAACTTTATAGATGTACTCATCACTTCCCACGCATTGGGATGGCAGCTAAAAGACGAGCTTATGGAATTTGAACGAGTTGTTAAAAATGAAGGGTATATTATCCATTGTCCAGCGACAGTCGATAACCCTTCTGACCAGTCAACACATAATGAACTATTGAAATACAGTTATAGTTTTGATAAATATAAAGAAGCGGATGGATGGAAAAGAAAATACTGGAAGAAAGTAATAAAACGAAGATGAGATTTAAACGGCAACCTACAGCAGATAACAGCGTGTTTGCGATGCTTCGCTAAATCCTTCGGGACTTCGCAAACACGCGAGACGTTGTCCGAAATTGCAAATACCCACTTCAGAAATAGCAAAAAATAGTGGTTAAGCTGAGGTAAAAAAGATTAAATAAAAGGAAAGAAGAAATAAAATATTGAATTCCAAGGAAAATGTTCTTTGAAGAAGGAACGAAAAGTGTTCATTTAACCTTTTGAACGAACAAAGCCTTAAGTAAAGAATGACGAGAATAACCAGTTCTACCGATCCTAGGATTGTTAAATTCAGGAACAGCAGACCAATCTATTTGATTTATCAAATCGAGTAAATATTTAAACTCAGAATTTTTATTAAAATAATCGGAATAAACAAAGTCGAAATACAGTTGATTGGATTCAGAATGAAGAGACATCTGGTTGACCTCCTTACGGGATAATAAATTTGTGGTACCAAATAGATTATAACGTAGGGAGGTAACCACTTCAAACACAAGGTATTAAAAGTTAGTTAAATTCTGTGTTTCGGAATTTCTAAAGACAGTAACATTGTAACGTAGGGAGGTAACCACTTCAAACACAAGGTATTAAAAGTTAGTTAAATTCTGTGTTTTGGAATTTCTGAAGACAGTAAAATTATACTTAGAAGGAGGTATCTAAATTTGGAAATACTTAAAGAAATTTTGAATAGAAGAAGCATTAGAAAGTTCAAAAATCAAGAAGTTTCCAATGAAATAGTAAAGCAACTCTTAAGAGCCGCCATGCAAGCTCCCTCTGCAAACAACGAACAGCCCTGGGAATTTATTGTCGTTAATAAGAAAGAAATTCTCGAAAAGATTTCAGAGGTTCATCCTTATGCTAAGATGGCTAAAGAGGCAGCAGTGGCAATTATAGTTTGTGGAGATCTCAAAAAAGAAGTTTCAAAAGGAAGATGGGTTCAAGATTGTAGCGCCGCAATAGGATACCCAAACGAAGATAAAAGATACGAAGATAGATATAAAGAAGAAAGGGTTCATTATAACGAATGGTAAAAAAAAGGCCTTATATTAAAGGCCTTTTTCTAAAAATCATCAGGATGGGCTCCAAATCTTTCATTACGATCTAAACCATCTATAATTCTCATCTCTTCTTTGGATAACTCAAAATCAAATATGTCAGAGTTTTCCTTGATTCTTTCTTCATGTACAGATTTTGGAATTGTTACAACTTCATGTTGTAAATCCCATCTTAAAACTATTTGAACAGGAGTTTTGTTATACTTTTTTGCAATATCTTGTATCTCTCTAATAGAATTAACTCTTCCTCTCATTAAAGGGCTCCAAGCTTCAAGTTGTATCTTATTTTCTTTACAAAATTCTAAAAGTTCTCCCTGTAATAAATAAGGATGAAACTCTACTTGATTTACCATCGGGATTATTTCACAATTGTTAATAACATCTTGCAAATGATGTATCAAAAAATTACTAACTCCTATTGCCTTTACTCTGCCTTCTTTATAAATTTTTTCAAGAGCTTTCCATGTTTCCAAATATTTCCCACTTACTGGCCAATGAATTAAATATAAATCCAAATAATCTGTTTGGAGCTTTTTTAAAGAACTATCAAAGGATTTAAGTGTATTATCGAACCCTTGATTTGTATTCCAGACTTTCGAGGTTATAAACAACTCTTCTCTTGGAACGTTACTCTCCTCAATAGCTTTCCCTATTTCTTCCTCGTTTTGGTACATTTCAGCAGTATCGATAAGTCTATAACCAATATTCAAAGCAAATTTCAGCCCTTCTTTCAACCCATTCCCTTGAGCCTTATAAGTACCATAGCCCAACCAAGGCATTTTAACTCCATTTGCCAATTCAGTTTTATCAAAAATACTTGTGATCTTCATGTTTGAACCACTCCCTGTTAATTTTCTTCCGTTAATTCTTTTTTCTGCTTTAACTTTGAGTAGCAATCCCTGCAAACCGCTATATATTTTTCAAAACCCCCGACATCAATTTCTTCTCCGTTATCAACAATTTTGTATGAAATCGTTCCCTTATATTCTCCGCATTCATGGCAAACCGCCTTCTTTTTAATTACTGTATCTGCATGAGCCATTAAAAGAGAAGTAACTTTAAAAGGATTGTTTTTATAACTCAAATCCAATCCAGCACAATAAACATCTTTACCCGAATTTATTAACTCAACCACTGTTTCTCTCAAATATTCATCTAAAAATTGTATCTCATCAATAAAAACTGCTTTTTCATCTCCGTCTATATGGAACAATATTTCTTTGGAATTATTAATGGGTATAGCTTTTATAGAAGTATTGGAATGTGAAACTATGTAAGTATCATTGTACCTATTGTCAAGTATAGGTTTAAATACCTTGTATCTTTTCTTTCCAAGCGAATATATTTCTATAAAAGATATTAACTCAGATGTTTTTCCTGAATACATTGGTCCAACGATAACAATTAAATTACCAGAATTCATTCTATTTTTTGCACGCCCTTTCTTTAATATTAAGAAATTTTCTAAAAATTATTGGAAATTAATTTGTTTACTTCATTTAAAGATTCTTTCCATAAAGTACTTATTCCATAATCATTCAAAATATCTGATGAAGGAGTTTTAAAAATAAAATAATCCTTATAATTAAAATTTCCAAAAGAAACAAAAAACAACACATGTGAAAAAATTGATTTAATTGGATACCATCTATATAACGTATAAAAATGTTTTATGAATGCTTCATAAATTCTTTTTATATTTACTCCCTCAATCCCATAATAGCGATAAAGTGCTTCATCAAAAAGCCTTATAAATCGTGCAGGCAATTTATTTGGAAAAAAATTTTTATCTAGTCTGAAAATTGTGGTATTCCATTCTTCTTTTAATAAAGCAGCGTCAATTAAAGTTTCAATTTTCGTATGAGATTTTCCGGTTTTTCTCTCTATTAATTGAATTCGTGGATGAATTTTTAAATCTAAATAAGAATGCAGGTACAATCCTAACGCATACTCCTCACTTGTTGATTTAATCTCATTAATTAATTTAGTAATATCAACATTATGAAGGGTTTCTCCAACAATTCGAAATTTTGGATCAGATATATCATAGTAAAATATATCCGGTCCAATTAACCCCAAATTAAACATCTTTACATTTTTTAAACTGCTAGGAAAAATCTTATGTCCAAATATAATATGGGTTAGATAGCCCGGCATGTTTTTAACTCCTAACAAAATTTATATATTTTTATTTTATCATATATAAATTTCAGTTTGGATAATAAATTAATTGGAAAAAACTCTTTTATGAAATCTTAGAGAGTTCTCTCCCAAAACCTTTTTTATTTGGACCTCATTGTATCCAATATCTAAAAGTTTTTTAATCAACAATACAGTATTAGAATGATTGTCTAGAATCTGAAAAGTAGGCTCCCCCTTTATTTTTGAGACAAATTCAGAATTATACTTTTTCAAATGGCCGCAAAAATCAAAACATAATCCCAACTGGTGAACATTCGTTAAGATCACTCCCCTTATTTATGCCTTTTGCTCAAATGACGAGATATTTGGTATTTTTATAATTATACTATTTTTGGCAAATTTTATAAAATCAAAAGAAAATTAAAGATATTTTTCAATAAACGCAAATAATTGTTTATAAACAACCTTACGGGTATCTAATCAACTTGCTATTATTACTTCTGCTGTTCCAGTAGGATTTGAAAGATTAGTTGAGATAAGAACTTCTGCAAGGGCTCAGGATAACCAAATATTTTCTATTGGAGTTAATGCGGTTGGTAAGCCTTCAAATAATTCCCCAAAATATTGCGGGAATTCAATCGCTGTTGACCCACATGGAGACATTTTGCTTAAATTAGGAAATGAAGAAGATTTAATTGCAAAAGTTACTATCGATACTGAGGAAATTCTACAAGAGAGATCAATGGAGCCATCTTTGAGAGATTTAAAAATGATAAAAATCTATGATCATATTGGTAACAATATAGATTAAAATATAATCCCCTTAGTTTAATAGACTAAGGGGATTATTTAATTAATATTGTAGATCAAATTTTGGATCTAAAGTTTTAGCGTTCAGTTCTCTTGAAGTTTTAACTTCTTTTTTTCTTACTTCTTTCCATGTTTCTAGAAGATCTTCCAATAATTCTTTTACTTCATTTAAAATCCCTATATCTTTTTTAGTGTTGGCTTCTAATAGTTTTGCATACATAAAATTATAGAGAGATCTGAGATTTTTAGCAACCTCTCCACCCTTTTCTAAATTCAAAGAAATATTTAGTTCCATTATTATATCTTCTACTCTAATTATCTGTTTATTAGCTTCTTGTAAATTATTGTTTTCAATGGATTTAATAGATTTATTCAATCTTTCAATTGAGTTTTGATATAATAATTCTATTAATTTTGCTGGACTGGCTGTATTTACACTATTTTCAAAGTAAGGATTAGAGTTTGGTTTATTATACATATTTACACCCCTTGATTTTCTAAAGTTTTTTCAGCGTCGTTAAGTATCTTTTCAAAATTAACTAATACATTTTCAAAATCAACTTCAAAAATATCAGAAAGCTCTAAATAATCTTGCTGATTTTGTGCATTAACAATATCCTTTATAACAACCTGAACCTGATTCAATTCATCATGATCATAATAATCTTCCTCGGTAAAAACTTTTGTTTGTTCTATAACATCTAACAATGCTTGCATTCCCTCGGCAATGCTATTGAGCATTTTATGTCCTTCGTTACTGTTTAACAAAATTTCCTTAGAAATTTCTTCTAAATTCTCTCTTACTTTTTTTATATATTCTTTTGATTGATTAATAAGATCTAGCAAAACCTTTTTCTTTGAAGTAAATTCTAATTCAACACTTTCTCCACCCTCAAAAAAGGCGTCTTTTATTTCATCATAATAACTTAAGGGTACTTCTTTTTCATTAATTTTTATCTTTGTTAAAACACCTTTTGTTTTATTTAGATAATCCTTAACCATTTCTTCAAAAGAACTATATTTATCTATAGGAACATCGGTATTTTCGCTTGTTATTCCTTCAATTTTTAAATTTATCTTTTCTTGATCATCCATTTAATCCACTCCTCCTGATTATGTTTTCATAATTTTATCGTCTTAAAAAAATATTTCTTTAGAAAAAACCAAGCAACTTATTGATGATATAATAAGTAATAGCAACAAATATTCGAGGAGGTGCAATAGATTGCTTACAAAAAGAAGAAGAGAAAAAATTTTTGAAACTATAGAAGAAGATTCAATATTAATTTTATATTCTGGACAAAGCTCTGTAAAAAGCGGGGATGAAACCTATAATTTTACCCCCGATAGAAATTTTTATTACTTTACTAATTTAGATATAGAAAAATCTTTTTTTGTTATTCAAAAAAGTGAATCGAAATATGAGGAAAAACTTTTTATACAAAGAACCAATCCTCAGTTGGCTAGATGGGTTGGTGAAAACCCAAGTAAAGAGCATTGTTCTCAAATTAGCGGCATAAAAGTTGGAGATATACTTTATTTGGATGAATTTGAAGGGTACTTAGAAAACGTACTTTCAAGAACAAACATAGAAAATATATACCTTTATTTAAAAAAGCCTATCTTACAAAAGGAATCTATGGAATTAAAAATAGCACAAGAAATACAAAATAAGTTGCCTTTTTTAAATGTTAAGGACATATCAAAAAAGATATCAGAATTAAGAATTATAAAGGATGAAGAAGAAATAAATAATATTAAAAAAGCAATTGAAATTACAAAAGAAGGAATTATGAATTTAATAACAAATTCTAAACCTGGAATGTATGAATATGAATTAGAAGCTTATTTTGACTTCACACTACGAAAAAAAGGTGTCAAAGATTTTGCTTTTAAGCCCATAGTTGCTTCTGGTAAAAATTCCACCATCTTGCATTATTCTTCAAACAATTCACAAACTCAAGAAGGGGATTTGGTATTATTAGATTTGGGAGCTCAATATAACTATTATAGTGGGGATATATCTAGAACATTTCCCATAAACGGTAAATTTACTGAAAGGCAAAAAGAAATTTATAGTATCGTATTATCCACTATGAAAAAAGTAGAATCTTCTGCAAAACCAGGAATAACTCTGTTTGAATTGAATGAGATAGCTAAAAAATCTTTATCTGAAGAGTGCAAAAAAATTGGATTGATAACTTCAGAAGAGGAACTTCAGAAATATTATTTTCACTCCGTTAGTCACTTTTTAGGTTTAGATACTCACGATGTTGGTAACAAGCATATTCTGTTGAAACCCGGTATGGTAATTACCAACGAACCTGGTTTATACATTGAAGAAGAAGAGATTGGTATACGTATAGAAGATGATCTTCTTATTACTGAAGGTGGTTGTGAAAATTTATCAAAAGATGTCCCAAAAGAAATAGAAGAAATCGAAAGTTTATGGGGTGTATAAGATATGGTTATCTTAGGAATTGATCCGGGGTATGGGAGAATTGGTTTTGGTTTATTAGAAAAAAAAGGTAATAACTTTAAAACAATTGATTATGGAGTAATTTATACTGACAAAAATCAAGAACTTCCAAAAAGATTGTTAAAAATAAACTATGATCTTAAAATGTTGATAGAAAAGTACAATCCTAATGAATCTGCTGTTGAAAAATTATACTTTTTTAAAAATGTAGCTACCGCGATTCAAGTAGGAGAAGCCAGAGGTGTGATTTTACTTTGTTTGGAGAAAGAGAATATACCAATATATGAATACACTCCATTTCAAATAAAACAAGCTGTAACCGGATATGGCAGGGCAGAAAAGGGTCAAATTCAAAGAACTTTAAAAATTTTACTAAATTTAGAAAAAACCCCAACCCCTGACGATGCAGCGGATGCCCTGGCAACGGCTTTTTGCCATGGAAATTTTAGAAGGAGTTTAAAAAATGCAGAATATTAGTGAATTTTTACAAGATTATATTGGTTTTATACCTTTTGAAGTTAACGGGGAAATACATATAAGTGATGGCAAAGTTGAAATTCATCTAAAGCAACTTAACAACGAGGTAACTGAAAACAAATTAAAACTTTTTTTTCAGAATCTTCTAAAAAAGGAAGTAAATATTTTAATAAGCAACGATAAAGGCCCTGAATTTATTGTCAATAATTGGGAAAACATAGTTAAAAACCATCATTTGAAGGATTATCTAAGGCTATTAAATCCAGAATATTCCTCAAAAAATCAAATTATATTTAAAACATATTCTCCCATTGTAAAAAATAAATTAGATAATGAAAGAGAACAAATTGAATCAATTTTATTTAAATACAGTGGAAATAAATTTCCATACAAAATTGAAATAGATGAAAGTCTGAAATCTGACTTTTCTGAAAGTCTTCAAAATAAAACCGTTCAAGGAAATACTTACGAGTCTCATTCAATTATCAATTCAAAAGATTTCAATGACTCTGAACAACTGATTATCTTAGGTAAAAGTTTTAAAAAAGTTCCAATCCCTTTGTCAATTTTACCTTCAAACGAGGGAAGCAATGTCGCTGTTAGCGGAAAGATATTTGAAAAAGAATTCAACGAAAAAGGTCCCATAACAACAATATATTTAACGGATCTTAAAAGCTCTACAGTGGTAAAATCTTTCGGTGAAACCGCTAATATTTTAAACGAAAAATTAGATATCAATGACAATATTTTAGTTGAGGGAAACATCTTCTACGATACATATAGCCACGAATTTGCTATAAAACCTTTAAACGTAATAAAACTGAAAGAAGATCCGTTAGAGAGAAAAGATGAATACCCATCAAAAAGAGTTGAACTTCATTTACATTCAAAATTAAGTGCTATGAACGGACTTCTTGATGTGGATGAGATAATAAAAACCATAAAAAAATGGGGTCATTCAGCCGTAGCAATAACAGATTCTGGTGTTTTACAAAGTATTCCTGAATTTTATGATAAAGCTATAACTGCAGGAATAAAACCAATATTTGGAATTGAGGCTTATGTCGCTGATGAGTACGTTAGTATAGTAAATTTAATGAAAAATGACCAGAAAATAAGGGAATCGGAATTTGTAGTTTTCGATATTGAAACTACCGGTTTAGAACCCGCAATGAATGAAATAATAGAGATAGGGGCTGTCAGAATAAAAAATATGAAAATAGCAGATACCTTTCATAAATTAATAAAACCAAAAAAGGCCATCTCTAATTTCACAACTAATTTAACAGGAATTACTAACCAGATGTTAGAAAACGAAAAATCAATTGAAGAAATATTACCTGAATTTTTAAGTTTTATAGAAGGATCTATTCTCGTAGCTCATAATGCTAATTTCGATTATAGGTTCATAAGAGAATGGGTAAAGAAGGTATATAACGAACATTTTGAACAAACTTATATAGACACTGTATCCCTGTCTAAATCCCTTTTAACTCTTGGAAGTTATAGTTTAAACAAAGTTGTCGATGCATTAAAATTAGGTGATTTTGAACATCACAGAGCACATGAAGATGCACATGTCACTGCTTTATTATTTTTAAGATTAATTGATAAAGCTAAATCGAAGAATGTAGAAACGCTAAGTGATTTACAAAAATTGAATAAGTTTATAGATTATAAAAGAGTACATCCAACCTACACGACAATATTGGTAAAAAACAAAGAAGGTTTAAAAAATCTATACAAGTTGGTATCTAATTCACATGTTAAATACTTTTATAAAGAACCAAGAATTTTAAAAAGCGAATTATCAAAAATGCGAAATGGTCTAATTGTTGGAAGCGGTGGAGAGGAGGGGGAGATTTTTCAAGCCTACCTTAGAGGAGCATCTCACGATGAAATTGTGGAAATGGCTAAATTTTATGATTACTTAGAAATAACCCCATTAGACGCACTAGAATCTAGCAAGAATATTTCTTCTGCCCAATTGAAAAAGATTTATCACGAAATTTATAATCTTGGTAACGAATTAAATATGCCTGTTATAATGGTCTCTAATGCTCATTATTTAAATAAAGAAGACATCATTTTCTTAAATACATTAAAATTTGCAGATAAACGGAACCTTTCCAACTCAAATAGATACTTAAGAACAACAGATGAAATGATAAAGGAAGCTTTAAATATCTTTGAAGATAAAGAGATCGCAGAAAAAATTGTAATTTTTAATACAAACAAAATTGCTAACCAAATTGAAGAAATCAAGCCTCTCAGCAATAAACTTCATCCTCCAAAAATCGAAAATGCTGAAAATGATATTGAAAAACTTTCTTTAGAAAAGGCTTATAAAATATATGGGAATCCTTTACCAGATATAGTAAAAAAAAGGTTAAAAAGAGAATTAGAATCCATTATTAAGCATGGGTATGCTGTACTATATTTAATTGCCCAAAAAATCGTTCAAAAATCAAAAGAAGACGGTTATTTAGTAGGTTCAAGAGGATCAGTCGGATCATCTCTTGTTGCAACTATGTTGGGAATTACTGAGATCAATCCTTTATCTCCTCATTACATTTGTCCTAATTGCAAAAAAAGTATATTCTTTACTGATGGAAAAATAGGTTCTGGTTATGATCTTCCAGATAAAAAATGTGATAGCTGTGGAACAGAAATGCTTAAGGACGGTCAAGATATTCCTTTTGAAACATTCATGGGATTTGAAGGAGATAAGATACCCGATATCGATTTGAACTTTTCAGGAGATTATCAAACAAAAGCACATAAATATATTGAACAGATGTTTGGTGAAGATCATGTTTTTAGAGCAGGCACAATATCCACTATAGCGGACAGAACTGCATTTATGTTTGCAAAAAAATATTGTGAAAATAAAGGAATTCTAAAGAATAGCGAGATATTAAGAATTGCTAAATCAATTACGGGTGTAAAAAGGACAACTGGGCAGCATCCCGGTGGTCTAATGATTGTTCCAAAGGAAGATGAAGTATATGATTACACTCCTATTCAATTTCCTGCTAATGACTCTAAATCAGGGGTTCAAACTACTCATTTTGATTACCATGTTATTCATAATGATCTAGTAAAACTTGACGCCCTTGGACATGATGACCCCACTTTTATAAAAATAATGTCTGATTTAACAGGAATTGATCCTATGTCTATACCTATGGATGATAAAGATACATTAAGCTTATTTTCTTCGACAAAAGTTTTAAAAATCGATTTAAAAAACGAATTAGGAACCTCTGTAGGAACACTGGGAATACCCGAATTTGGTACTACATTTGTTAGAAGAATGTTGGAAGATACTAGACCAAAAACTTTTTCTGAGTTAGTTAGAATATCTGGTTTATCCCATGGTACAGACGTTTGGTCGGGAATCGCCAAAAATTGGATAGATATGAGAATCGCTACACTTGAGGAAGTCATTTCATGTAGAGACGACATAATGAATTATCTTCTAACGAAAGGGGCTCCACCAAAACAAGCTTTTTCTATTATGGAAAAAGTAAGAAAGGGAAAGGGTATAGATGAAGTTGATATCAAATTAATGAAGGAAATTAATGTACCCGAATGGTTTATAATCTCATGTCAAAAAATAAAATATCTTTTCCCGAAGGCACACGCCGCAGCTTATGTTAGTATGGCTTTCAGAATAGCATGGTTTAAAGTACATTACCCACTGGCTTTTTACTCCACTTATTTTACCGTTAAAGGGGATGAATTTAATTTAAAAGTTATCTTCTCAGGAAAAGAGGCAATAAAAAAAAGAATATTTGAACTTAGAAATACTGAACTAGACGTAAGAAAAAAGAATGAAATGATTGTTTTGGAATTAGCTTTAGAAATGATGATGAGAGGATTTTCTTTTAAGATGGTTGATTTATATAAATCTGATTCTAAAAAATTCATTATGGATAATGATTATCTTATTGTTCCTTTTATCAAAGTCCCTAACCTTGGAGAAAAAGCTGCGGAAAGTATTGTCAAGACACGAGAGGAAGGATTCAAATCTATTGAAGATTTCTTAGCAAAAACAGGTTGCAATAAAACTAACGTACAAACGCTGAAGGAATTAGGCGTTTTAAGAGGACTACCTGAATCTAACCAAATTTCTTTATTCAAAGGATGAATTCTATGGAAGGTTGGTTAACTTTTGTTGAATTAAAAAGAATCACAAAGTTTTTAGATGCTTTTTGTGGAACTGTTGAACCCTCTTTTCGCAACGTATATTTTTATTATGATAACGCCTTGAAAGTCTATGCTACAGATGGTTGTGCTAAACTTTATCTTAACGTCACAAAAGAATTTTTACCTTTTAATGGAATGGCTGCAATTCCTATACAATATTTAAAAGGAATAATTAGAGATAGAAATTTGGAAGATGACTCATTGGTCAAACTTTCTGTAGATAATGAAAATATACTTTTTGAAATACAAGGAATGACTTTAAATAGCAAAATTCAAAAGATTAATAAGAAAGAGATAGAAATAAATAAAGAGTTCTCTGTAATAACGAAAAAAAAACTAAATGTGTTTCTAAATAAACTCGATTTTGTCTCTGCTTCAGCTAATGAAGGGGATATAATTGATATTTTTACTCATGAAAACAAACTTTTATTTGGGTATTTAAGCAATTATTATAGGTTAAATACTGTCTACTCGCAAATTAAAATACAATTACATAGAGAAATTCCATTTATCTCTTCAAGACATCTAGTTAAATCTTTGAATCATTTAAAAAAAGATAATATTTTAGAGTTAGGTGTTGATGAAAAAAACATCATACTTAAGACACAAGGTATATTCATTAAAATTTGTTCCACACATCCTTCATTTAGCAAAAAATTAATAAACTTTGAAGATAAATTTTTAGAAAAAAAAGTAATCAACGCAAAAGAATTAAGAAATGTTTTAGACAAATTGTATGTAACTTTTCACGGAAGTAATATAGCCTATCTGGTTTTCAACAAAAAAAATAGTTACGTATATAAAGAAGATAATAATTCTAAAATTTCATTTAAATTATCCTACTCTTTCGATAATCAATATTTGATAACCATACACACTAGAAAAATGAGATCTATATTGTCAAGGATGTCAGATAATTTAAACGTTTATCTATCACCTAAAGAGTTAATTTTTGAAGATGAGAAAAATGAAAAGAAAGCTAGTTTTTCAGTCAGTGAATTTAATATTAAATAGCAAGTGGTGATTTGTCTTTTAAAAACGTTAACTCTATTTAAGAAATTTATCTTTTTATCGAAAAGTTTATCTTATATAATATAAGAAATAATGTTGACAAATTTAGTTGAATTTAACTCTAATAGGGAGAGTGAATATGAGAGGGGTTTTGAATTTTTTTAAAGATTTCGTAAATATTTTCAAAGATTTAGGAAAAGATTTAAGTATGTACATAGAAAAAGATCCAACTGCTAAAAGAAAATGGAAAGTTTTTCTGACCTCAATTTCCTTTCATGGTTTAATGTCATATCGTTTTGCTAATTTTTTTTATAAATATAAAATCTATCCAGTTGCATATTTTATTTATGTACTTAGTAAAATATTTCACTCAATGGACATTCACCCAGCAGCACTTATTGAGCCTGGAGTTGTAATAGACCATGGTTTTGGTGTTGTGATCGGTGAAACTGCTAGTATTGGTTCTGGCACATTAATATACCATGGGGTTACCTTGGGAGCTAAAAAAGTTACTAATGGAAAAAGGCATCCAATAGTTGGAAAGAATGTAATGATTGGTTCTGGGGCAAAGGTTTTGGGCCATATATATATAGGAGACGAATCAGTAATCGGGGCAAATTCAGTTGTTTTAATGGATGTCCCACCGAAATCTCTTGCCGTTGGTGTTCCAGCTGAAATAAAAAAGATTAATTGCCCGTCTTCCAATTATTATGAATTAAACAATACAATTAATTCAGATTTTGTTATTTAAAAATCCATAAGATGATTTTAGGAGGCAATATTTTGATTTATACATCGATAGGAAACACACCAATTATAACTTTATCAAATTTGATAGAACCAGGTAGAGTTTTTATTAAACTAGAAAAAAATAATCCCGCTGGAAGTGTAAAAGACAGGCCAGCGTTCTTTATGATTAAAGACGCGGAAATTAGGAATAAACTTAATGAGTCCCAAAATATTATTGTTGAACCTACTAGTGGTAATACAGGTATTGCACTTGCTGCTATTGGAAGAAGTAAAAGATACAGAGTAATTTTAACTATGCCAGAAAGTATGAGCGTAGAAAGAAGAAAAATTTTGAAACTTCTTGGAGCTGAGCTAATTTTAACACCGGCAGATCAAGGAATGAAAGGTGCTATAAATAAGGCTTTAGAAATAGTTAAAGATACAAATGGTTTCATGCCCAATCAATTTTCAAATCCGGTTAATCCCTATTCTCATGAAGTGACTACTGGACCAGAAATAATAAAACAAATGGATTATTCTTTAGATGCCTTTGTAGCAGGAGTAGGAACGGGAGGAACCATTACAGGAGTAGCAAGAGCAATGAAAAAAATATTCGCAGGATGTGTTAGAATTGTTGCTGTAGAACCAACTAATTCTGCTGTTATATCTGGTAAACAACCAGGTAAACACAAAATTCAAGGAATAGGAGCTGGGTTCATACCAGATAACCTAGATACCAGTTTAATAGATGAAATAATACAGATAGGCGACGAAGAAACTTACGAAATAACCAAAAAATTGGCTAAAGATGAAGGATTGTTTGTTGGTGTATCTTCTGGAGCGAATATTTTAGCCGCTATTAAAGTTGCCAATAGATTAGGTAAAGGAAAAAGAGTAGTGACAGTTGCTCCAGACAGTGGAGATAAATATATAAGTGTTTTATAAACTTGTTTTAACAACAAAATGATAAAATAAATTATATCTATACAGGAAACGGAACAATACGGGAGGAATTTTTAATGTCAGAAAAATACTGTTCTTTTTGCGGAAAACCTTCTAGCGAAGCAGATGCTTTAATAGCTGGACCAAATGGCATCTATATTTGTGATGAATGCATTAATCTTTTTCAAGAATTAGTGGACGAAAATAAATCAAAAAATATTGAAAAAGAATTAGGGGTTAGTAAAAATCTACCCACACCTCAAAATATTAAATCTCAGCTAGATAAATACGTTATTGGCCAAGAAAAAGCAAAGAAAATAATATCAGTTTCTGTATATAATCATTATAAAAGGATATTATCTTCAACTAAAAATAATGAAGTAGAATTGGATAAATCAAACGTTTTACTTATTGGACCAACTGGAACGGGAAAAACTTTGATAGCTCAAACCCTATCTAAAATATTGGATGTTCCGTTTGCTATTGCAGATGCAACGACCTTAACTGAAGCTGGTTATGTGGGAGACGATGTTGAAAATGTTATTTTAAGATTATTACAAGCTGCAGATTACGATGTTAAAAAAGCAGAAAAAGGAATTATCTATATAGATGAAATTGATAAAATTGCAAGAAAATCTCCTAATCCTTCAATCACTCGAGATGTTTCTGGAGAAGGAGTTCAACAGGCATTGCTTAAAATAGTAGAAGGAACTACCGCAAACGTACCTCCCCAAGGAGGAAGAAAGCACCCATACCAAGAGTTCATTCAAGTAGATACTTCTAAAATACTTTTTATCGCTGGTGGAGCTTTTGATGGATTAACTGATATAATTAAACACCGAATTAAAAACTCTTCTTTAGGATTTGGAGCAGAAATAAAAAGTACTAAGAAACAACGCGACGGAGAAATTTTACAAAATATAGTTCAGGATGATTTAATAAAATATGGTTTAATTCCTGAATTCGTAGGTAGATTCCCTGTAGCGGCAACATTAAGTGATTTAGATGAAAATGATTTAATAAGAATCGCTACAGAACCAAAAAATGCTTTACTAAAACAATATGAAAAAATGTTGGAAATGGAAGGGATTACCCTAGAAATAACTCAACCGGCTTTGAAAAAAATTTGTTCTCAGGCATTGAAAAAAGGTACTGGAGCACGCGCTCTTAAAACTATTTTCGAAGAAATCATGCTAGATATAATGTATGACGCTCCTGAACATAAAACCAAAGTGAACAAAATTGTTATAGACGAAGAAGTTGTAGAAAAAAAGAAGCCTGTTTTTAATAGAAAGGAGACAGCTTAAAATAAGAGAAGATATAGAGCCAATAATTTTTGCAATTGAAACCTCTTGTGATGAAACTGCTGTTGCAATTCTAAAAGGAAAAAACAAATTATTATCTAATTTAATATATTCTCAAATAGAAGATCATAAAATTTTCGGTGGTGTAGTTCCTGAAATTGCTGCAAGAAAACATGTAGAAATCTTGTATAAATTAAGTATGACAGCTTTTGAGGAGGCTAATATTGAGCCAGAAGATCTAGATTGTGTAGCCGTTTCTTATGGACCTGGTTTAATTGGTTCGTTATTAATTGGAAGTAGTTTTGCCAAAGGCATGTCACTATCGTTAAATAAACCTTTAATAGGTATAAACCATTTAATTGGGCATATTTATGCGAATTTTCTTGAATTTCCAGATCTAAAACCTCCATTCCTTACCCTTTTAGTTTCGGGTGGACATACTATGATCATTATGGTAAAGGATTATTTTGATTTTGAAATAATAGGAGAAACATTGGATGATGCCGCAGGTGAAGCTTTTGATAAAGTTGCCAGAATTTTAGATTTAGGCTATCCTGGTGGGCCTTCAATAGAGGAGCTTTCAAGAAAAGCAAAAACTACTTACAATTTCCCAAAACCTTTATACAATAAAGGTTTTGATTTTTCTTTTTCGGGTTTGAAAACTTCTGTATTATATTTTGTAAAAGATCATCCCGAAGCTAATAAAGCAGATATAGCTGCATCTTTTCAAGAATCCATAATAGACACTTTAGTTCATAAAACAACTAAATTTGCTTTAAAGGAAAATATAAAAGATGTAGTAATAGCCGGCGGGGTGGCGGCTAATTCGCTCTTAAGAAGCAAAATGGACAATTTTAAAGATCAATTAAACATATACTATCCGAGATTATCTTTGTGTACTGACAATGCCGCAATGATTGCAAGAGCAGCGTATGAAAAGTATATAAGAAAAATGTTTGATGATCTAGATATGGATATAATTCCAAACTTAGGTCTCACAAAAGTCTAATTTCATAATAATTTTTTGTTGACGATGTTTAGTTATTATGATATAATATCTGCGGTAAAATTAACAAAAATAATGTAAATCTGGAGAGATGGCCGAGCGGTCGAAGGCGCACGCCTGGAGAGCGTGTGACGGTTAAAAGCTGTCCGTGGGTTCAAATCCCACTCTCTCCGCCAGAACATTAGCTATCTATTAATAAAAGAAATTTTGTTGTTAGATGGCTATGTTTTTATCTGAAAGTCCAGTAATACTGGACTTTTTCGTATTTATAGTTTTTACCGAAGAGGTACTGAATGCAATAGAAATGAATTTATCTTATCTGGCACATCCCGCAACAGGAACGTGAACGCGGCAATCAATGTCAGCCTGCGAAGAGGAGTGATTTTTTAGCCATGACCAAAGAACAGAAATTTTACAAAGCACTGCAAGATGTTTTCATTGGTGCTAAAATTGAAGGCGAAGGCGGCTTTGTTAATTTGATGAGAATAAAATCAAATTACTACCGCAAGATTGAAGACATTCTAAAAAAAGATATTGAATCTGCTCTAGAAAATTATCCTTCATTTAGGGACGAACTTATGGAAACTCCGTGTTTTTCTGTGATATCAAGAGTATGAAAGAGATTCATAAAAGAGGGATTTTGAAAGTATTCAAGGAAGAAAATTGGGAATATAAATTAAAAATCAAGAAATATTTATACAATGCTGACGGCACAATTAATGGGAATATTGTAAAAAGCGTATTAGAGAAGGACAATACTCAATTTAATATTGGCGGGACATCTCAAGGAACTAGAGAGCTCAAAGATATGTTCAATAAGGAGACCTTTAAAAACCCAAAGCCTTCGAGCTTGATTTCTTTGTTAATATATATCTCAACGAAAATTAAAGACGAAAAAATCTATATTTTGGATTTTTTTGCAGGATCTGGTACCTCAGCTTACTCCGTTATGAAATTAAATAAAGAAGATGGCGGAAACAGAAAGTTTATCCTAGTAGAAATGGCAGATTATTTCGATGCAGTTATTATTCCAAGAATCAAGAAATTATCATATTCACTTAATTCGGGAAATGGACAGCCACAAGATACTTACGGAACGGGAGTTTTTTTCAAATACTACGAACTTGAGCAATACGAGGAAACATTGGCAAATTGCAAATACAAAGATGGTGATTTGTTCCAAGTTCCTGGGAGATCCCCCTATCAGAAATATGTATTTATGAAAGACGAGAAAATGCTTGAATGCCTCGAGATTGATTACAAAAAGGGAAAAGTCGATGTTGATTTAGACAAACTTTATCCAAGTATAGACATTGCCGAAACATTGTCTAACTTAACTGGCAAATGGATTACGAAAATCACCGATAGCGAAGTAGAATTTGAGGGCGGAACAAAAATAAATACAAAAGAATTGGATTATAAATTAATAAAACCTTTAATATGGTGGGATTGATATGAAAGTAACAAACATAAATATCAACATCTTAAAAGAAATTTTACAGAGAATGCCTGAAAAAGAGATTCAGGTAAAAAAGAACTTTCCAAAATATGACAAATGGTTAGAAGAAAAAGATTATCCAACATATAATCAATTAGTTGAACTTTCTAAAATTTTTCATATTCCTTTTGGCTATTTCTTTTTAGAAAAATTACCCGAAAGAAAATATCCTATTCCACATTATAGAACTACTCAAAACGGAGATTTTAAACCATCCAGTGAATTATTAGACACTATTTTGTTTGCTCAAAAAATACAAGAATGGGCTAGGGATATTTTATTAGAGTGGGGTCAAGAAAAACTGCTTTTTTGTGGTAAATACAAAGATAACTATAATATAGAAGGAGTAATAGAAGAATTAAAAAGAATATTTGAAATTGAGAATAATTGGGCAAGCAGAAAATCCACATGGACAGAAGCATTGAATTATTTAATTGAAAAAGCAGAAGAAAAAGGAATATTTGTTCTTAGAAATGGAGTAGTTGGAAACAATACTCATCGCAAATTAATTATAGATGAATTTAGAGGATTTGTTTTATACGACGAAATAGCGCCTGTAATATTTATTAATAATAATGATGCTATATCTGCTAAAATTTTTACGCTTATTCATGAAATAGTTCATATTTTAATTGGTCAAAGTGCATCTTTTGATTTACGAAATTTACAATCTTCAAATAATGAAATTGAACAATTTTGTGATAAATGTACAGCTGAATTTTTAGTGCCAGCAGGAGAAATCAGAAATATCTATACCCAAAAAACAGATTTAGAAGAGTTGGCAAGACATTTTAAAGTTAGCCAGATAGTGATACTGAGGAGATTATTAGATACATCTATAGTTACACAACAAGAATTTTATATACAATTAAAAGACTTATACAAAAAAGAAATTAAAATACCACAGAGTTCTGGTGGTGATTTTTATCATACTATTCCTAATCGTTTAAGCAAAAGATTTATACATATATTGAATAGTGCAGTTAAAAACAACACTATTCTATTTAGAGATGCATTAAGAATTACCAACTTGAGTGCCAAAACTTATGATAATCTTATTAATAGGACAAGAACAATATGATATACCTAATTGACTCAAATACTTTTATGACTGCTGCAAGAACGTTTTACTCTTTTGATTATGGATCAAAATTTTGGGACTTTATAAAGGAACAAGCTAAAAATAATGCATTGGCGAGTATTGATAAGGTATTTGAAGAAATTAATAAAGGTAACGATGTGCTCAAGGATTGGGCAAATGAAGAATTTTCAAACTATTTTTTAACAACAAAAGAAGAATCGATCTTTCAAAAATATGCAGAACTTGTTCGATTTGCAGAAAATCAAGGTAATCATTATACAAGAAATGCTATAGATGAATTTATGAAAGAAGATAATGCGGATCCATGGTTAATAGCATATTCTTTAGCCAAAAATAAAAATTATACAATTGTTACCTTTGAGAAAGCTAATGAAAATAGAAAAAATAAAATCCCTATACCAAATGTATGTAATTATTATAAAATAAAATATTGCGATTTATATGAAATGCTTAGGAATTTAAATTTTCGATTATGATTATTAAACCTTTAATATGGTGGGAGTGATAAATTATGCCTACACAACGGGAAAAAATAATTAAAAAGATATATGAAATTTTAGAGAATCAACCAGATGGAATTCGGTATGCAGATTTGATTCGTAAAATCAGTGAAGAATTACCAGGAGTCAAAGTTAATACTATTCATGGTACAATTTGGCAATTTAATCAAGACACTGATAAAGGAAAGATAAAAGATGTTTTAAGACCAGAAAAAGGTTTGTATGTTTTAAAAAAGTATTTTCAAGAAGGTAAAATAGAAGATGAGACACGCGAACGGACAAATGAAGAAGTTTTTTATAAACCATTTGCTGATTATTTAGTCAATGACCTAGAGGAATGCACGAAAGCTATTCCATTGGGTGGAAATAGATTTCAGGATAAATGGGGAACTCCTGATGTAATAGGAGCTTATAGAATATTAGGTTTAGGGCATATTCAGCCGCCGATTGAGATAGTTAGTGCAGAGATAAAAATCGATATTAGACAATTAATTACTTCCTTTGGCCAAGCTTGTTCTTATAAGCTTTTTAGTCATAAAGTTTATTTAGTTATTCCAAAAGACTCTAATGGAACAGATATAAAAAGAATGGAATCTTTATGTTTGAAATTTGGGATTGGTCTAATTCTTTTTGACAGAAACAATAAAGAAAATCCTGGCTTTGAAATTTTAACTCGCGCTATTAAAAACGAACCCGACTATTTTTATTTGAATAGATACCTAAAATTAATTGAAGACAAAATAATGGAATTGTTGTAGTTATGGCTAGATTATATTTGCAAAACATCATAGAAGACATTTTTTTGAAAACTTGCCAATGAATACGGAGCTATTTATGAACTTCCATTTTAGGAGGTAAAGGAAAATGTCCAAAGAACAGAAATTTTACAAAGCACTGCAAGATGTTTTCATCGGCGCTAAAATCGAAGGCGAAGGCGGCTTTGTTAATTTGATGAGAATAAAATCAAATTACTACCGCAAGATTGAAGACATCCTAAAAAAAGATATTGAATCTGCTCTAAAAAATTATCCTTCATTTAGGGACGAACTTTTTGATAAGCTCTATTCCTTTTTTAGTCGATACTTCACCGAAAGTGGATCAATTTATTTCAATTCAACACCATTCCATAACAATATCTACGAAAAGGTTTATACCGATGAAAAGGATGTCATCCTCTTCTGGAAAACACAGATGCTTTACTATGTTAAAACTGACAAGATTTTTAGAAGTTTACCAGTTGAGTTTGATGGATTTAAGTTTTACTTTGACGCTTCAAAAATAGAAAACAAAAAAGCAAACGAAAAACGATCTCTGGTTTTTGAGTTAAATAAAATTCATGAAGATGGCACAATTGTTTTTGACGTTCAATACTCCGAAAGAGGCAGAAAAACAAAACAAGAAGATATATTAAAAGCCATAAAGAGAAAAGGCATAGCAATTACAGAAGAACAATTAGAACGCTCCTTTAGAGTTTTTGAAAAACAAAGTGAAGTTGATTTCTTTATCAACAAAAATGCCAAAGCATTTTTGCAAGAGCAGTTTAAACTCTGGAGTTATCAATACTTCTGGGAAGGAGCAAAAAAGTGGAGTACTGATAGAGTTAATCAATTGCAAATCCTAAAAGACATTGCTTTTAAATTAATTGACTTCATCTCACAGTTTGAAGATGAACTGGTAAAAATCTGGAATAAACCGAAGTTTGTTAAAAACTCTAATTATGTTATTACCCTTGATAGAATTAATAAAATTGAGCTAATTGAAAAGATATTGAAACATGAAAATATGAATGAACAAATTGAAGAATGGCAAGAGCTTGGAATAGTAGATGAGAATTTTAAGACAAGCGATGTTTTTACAACTGATTTAATAGGCAAGCATTTGTTTGAAAAATATCAACATTTGCCCATTGATACCAAGCATTTTAAGGATTTAGAGCTAGAGATTTTAAGTCAGTTTGAAGATTTAGATAAATCTTTAGACGGCTGGCTGATAAAAAGTGAAAACTATCAGGCATTAAATACAATCCTACCGAAATTTAAAGAAAAAGTGCAGACAATTTACATTGATCCGCCGTTTAATACAGGAGATGATTTTGATTATGTAGATAGGTATCAAGATAGCTCGTGGTTATCTCTAATAGAGAATAGGATAGTGTTATCAAAATATTTTTTAAATGCTCATGGTAGCTTTTTTGTGAATCTCGATGAAAATGCTGATTTTTTTGGCAGAATCTTATTAGAAGAATTACATTTTGAAGAAATTAAAAAAATTACATTTGACACAAATGCTACCAAAGATGAAGAAGCAGATTTATTTGGATATAAAAGTTTTGGCAATAACTTTGCCTTAAAATCATCTACAATTTATTTCTGTAAAAATAAGAATAGCAAATTTTATAAGTTATGGAAGCCAAACAGGAATTTAACTAATCTCAACATTGGATGGTTAGATTTAATCGCTTTCCCCAAAAAAGATAGAAGTAAGTTTAATAAAATAGAAGATTTTGATTATTTTATAGAGAAATATGATACTAATGGACATCTGGAATATTTGAAAATAGATATAAATGAAAAGATATATCCTGTCGGTGATATTTGGAATGATATTTATTCTTTTACTCAATCAGAAATGCGAACAAGCGAAAACTTATCTTTCCAAACGCAGAAGCCAGAAAATTTTTTACGACGTATTATTCAAGCTTCATCTACACAAAAAGAGATTATTTTAGATTTTTTTGGTGGCAGCGGAACTACTTATGTGGTTGCTCATAAATTAAACAGAAAATGGATTGGAATTGAAATGGGAGAATACTTCTATGAATTCTATGAAGAATGGGACAAAACACAAAACAAGTTTATTAAAAAATTGGGCATTCTCGGTAGATTAAAAAATGTTCTTGCTGGCGACAAAGAGTTTAAAGCAGTAACTAAAAACAGGAGGAGTCATCTTTCAAAGGATATTAACTGGCAGGGTGGTGGGTTTTTCAAATACTACGAACTTGAGCAATACGAGGAAACACTGGCAAATTGCAAATATAAAGATGGTGATTTGTTCCAAGTTCCTGGAAGATCTTCCTATCAAGAATATGTATTTATGAAAGACGAAAAAATGCTTGAAGCGTTAGAAATTGATTATGAAAACAATAAAGTCAAGGTTGATTTAGACAAACTTTACCCAAATATAGACATTGCCGAAACCTTGTCTAACTTAACTGGCAAAGGGATAAAGAAAATCAATGACGATGAAGTAGAATTTGAAGATGGAATGAAAATCAACACCAAAGATTTAGATTATAAACTAATAAAACCTTTAATATGGTGGGATTGATATGACTAAACTATATTTGCAAAAAATCATAGATGATATTTCTTTTGAAACCTTACCTATAACATGGCAGGGATTTGATTTTGCGCGATTTTCAAAAGACAAAACACTTTTTGACTTTCAGCAGAATGCACTTAAAAATGCTTTGCGTGGCTTATGGCTTTATTTCAAAGGAAACACCCCGTCCCTTCGGGACACCCCTCTACAAGAGGATCCAAATCCAACAGGGGCTAATTTTGAGGGGAATGAATTGAAGCAAAGTTTGTTTAATCACTATAAATTAAATGGATTTGAAGAAAACTTTGATTACGATTTGAAAAAGAAAAAAGATAGCAAAACCGCAAAATATCTTTTACAATACGACGAAGATTATCCAGTCAGAGATTCTAAGATTTCTTTTTCGCATTTTATCAATCGAATGAGTTTTTGGATGGCAACGGGTTCTGGTAAAACGTTGATTATCGTTAAATTGATTGAGCTTTTAGGACTGCTTATTTCAAAAGGTGAAATTCCCAAAAACGGTATTCTATTTTTGGCACACAGGGAGGATTTGTTAGAACAGTTCAAAAATCACGTTGATGAATTTAACAGCTTCAATTTTGACACAAAGATCAATCTCAAAAATTTGAGGGATTATGAGAGCGTAAAGCATGAAAATGCCCTGCCTTTTGCCAAAAACGAGATTACTGTTTTTTATTATCGTTCCGACTTGATTTCCGATGAAAAAAAAGAAAAAATCGTGAATTTTAAAAATTACGATAATAGTGGCAAGTGGTACATTCTTTTGGATGAAGCACACAAAGGCGACAAGGAAGACAGCAAGCGGCAGATTTTATACTCCATACTTTCAAGGAACGGATTTTTATTTAATTTTTCCGCAACCTTTACCGACCCGAGGGACTTTGCAACCTGCGCCTTTAATTTTAATCTTTCAAGGTTCGTTGAAGAAGGATACGGCAAGCATATTTATGTATCGGGGCAAGATATAAAAGCATTCAAAGAAAAAACTGATTTTTCAGAACAAGAAAAGCAAAAAATTGTTTTGAAAACCCTTTTACTTTTGACTTACATCAACAAGTATTTTGAAAAAATTAGGAAGGTTGTAAACACCCTGTCTGCTAGCGCAGACACCCCTCTAAAAGAGGGGAATTTATACCACCGACCACTTCTTTTGACACTCGTTAATTCTGTATCTGTAGAAGATTCTGATTTAGAGCTGTTTTTTAGAGAATTAGAAAAGGTTGCGAAAAATGAAATTAGATCTGATTTGATCAAAGAAGCAAGAGAGGAACTTGGCCAAGAGTTTCGCAATGATGCAAAATTTGAATTTGAAGATTTGAAATTTGATATTGACACAGATTTAATTTCAAAATTGGAATACAAAGATATTTTGAAATATGTTTTCAATGCCGAAACTCCTGGCAAGATTGAGGTTTTGAAAATCCCAGGGAATCGCCAAGAGTTGATTTTTAGGTTAATGACTGCTGATAAACCGTTTGCGTTAATCAAAATCGGCGATATTTCCGGCTGGCTGAAAGATAAACTTGAAGGATATGAAATAAACGAAAGTTTTGAAAACGAAAGTTATTTCAGACGAATAAATCACGATGATTCCGACATAAATATTTTAATGGGTTCGCGCTCTTTTTACGAAGGCTGGGATTCAAACAGACCAAATATTCTTTTATTCGTGAATATCGGGGTTGGAAGCGACGCTAAAAAATTCGTTCTGCAATCGGTTGGCAGAGGTATAAGAATAGAGCCGCAAAAATACCAGAGAAAACGACTTCAAAATTTGTTCAACGCAGGAAAAGTTAATGTGCAGTTATTTGAAAAAGTTAAAAATCTGATTTTACCAATTGAGAGCTTGTTTGTTTTTGGGACTAACGCCGAAAACCTGAAAGAAATTATCAAAACGCTGAAAGAAGAAAAGCAAGATAAAAACTTGGGTGAAGAATTCATTTTAAATCCCGAAGCGGATAAACATCTTCTTTTGATACCGGTTTATAAAACAGCAGAGAGAATTTTTGCCGAGGAACAAAACCCTCAAAAGTATCCTATCAGCCGTGAAGATTTTGATATAACATCTCAATTTTACGAATTTCTAGGCGATAAAATCACTTTGGCTAAATATGATTGTGAAGTGAAAGTTTTGGATAAAGCAAAAGAAAGTTTTTCTGTGAAAAATAAAAATAGATATTATACGCTTGGCAAAGATGAACCATCGCTTTTTGAACCAGAGTTAATTCTTGAGCGGATTTTTGATTATCTTGGAGTTAAAAGCAAAGAGTTTGAGAAGTTCAAAGAGTTGGAAAATGAAATCGTGCATTTCAAACATGTTAAATTTATTGATTCCGAAAAATACGAAGAAATAAAAAAGAAAATTGATGTAATGAAGCACTACCCAGAAATGAAAAAAGAGTTAGACGAAAGTTATGGCAAAGTATCCCCAGATAAATATGCTGAGCAGTTGAAGCTATTTGAAGAAGCAGGAAAGTATGAAGTCAAAAACCAAAAAATCAAAATCAAGTATTTGGCTAACCATTACTACCTTCCTGTGATCGTTTCAGAAACCGAAAAAATTGATTATCTCAATCATATTATCAATGTTGATAGTGAGGTAAGATTTATTGAGGAATTGGAAGAATATCTTGCCAAACCAAATAATGTATTTACGAAATTTGACTGGTGGATGTTTTCAAAGCTTGACCAAACGCTAGACGAAGTATTTATCCCTTATTACAATCCAAAGGAAAATAAAATCTCAAAGTTCAAACCGGATTTTATATTTTGGATGCAAAAAGACAATCAATATTTAATTTTATTTGTTGATCCAAAAGGAACAGAACACGCAGATGGATATAGAAAAATTGACGGGTATTCAAGTATATTTGAATATGGCGCACAAAAGCAAAGTAGAGATTTTTCGTACAACGGATTTGTCATAAACACAAAACTATTGCTCAAACCGAGGCGAGGGATAGCCGATGTTTTGGAAAATTACAGAAAATACTGGTTTGACAATTTTGATGATTTTGCAAGCAAAATCAGTTAGTTTGAAATGGAGATTGTTCCCAAAGGGTAGAATGCCAATATCTGAATTATAGCCATATGTGGTAACAACCCGAACAAACCATACCAATTGGCAATATGGACGTTCAAATTTAACGATTTATGGTCTAGGTATGCATTTTATCAATAGATGGCACTAATACCAATTAAAAAAATGCTGGAAATTAATTCCAGCATTTTTTATTATTTTACAGTTTCTCTCATTCCTGCTTTTATTGCCTTTTTATTAATTTCAAGCAATTTACTTTTTTTGCCATATAACTTTTCTTCTAAAGCTTTTTCTATAGCTTGTAAACTCACACATTTTGTAGCTTTTATGTAAGCTCCCAACATAACCATATTTAATACCTTTAAATTACCTAATTCTTCTGCAATTTCATTGGCAGGAACTTTAATAATATTTATATCTTTTCTTTCTGGTTTTCTATCGATTACCGAAGAGTTTAATAATAAATATCCACCTTCTTTTAAAGTTTTTTCAAACTTTATCATAGACGGAATATTAAAAGCTACTACTTCGTTGGGTTCATCTAATACAGGAGAAGCTATGTATTCATCTGAAACAACGACTGTACAGTTTGCGGTACCTCCTCTCATTTCTGGTCCATAGGAAGGTATCCAAGTCGTGTGTTTTCCATCAATCATTGCTGCTAAAGAAATTATTTGTCCAAAAAGCATAACACCTTGACCACCAAATCCGGCTGCTATTAAGCCATGAAAACTCATTTTGTTCACCTCCATTATTATCGGGCATCTCCAATTTTATCTACATAAACTCCTAAAGGAAATTCCTTAACCATATTTTTTTCTAACCATTCCATAGATTCTATTGGAGTTAATCCCCAATTAGTAGGACAAGTAGACAAAACTTCGACCAATCCAAAACCTATATTATTAATTTGAGCTAAAAATGCTTTTTTTAAGTATTTCTTTGTTTTAATAACATCTTGGGGAGTAGTTACTTTTGTTCTTGCTAAAAATGCCACTCCATTTAACTCTTTTAAAACCTCAGAAACATGTATAGGATAACCTTCAACATTTTCCCTTCTTCCATACGGGGTTGTGGTTGTTTTCATTCCAAGCAAAGAGGTTGGTGCCATTTGTCCACCTGTCATACCATAAATTGCATTATTTATAAATATTGTTGTGATTCTTTCTCCTCTATTAGCCGCATGTATAATTTCTGTTGTACCAATAGCAGCTAAATCTCCATCACCCTGATAAGTAAAAACTATGCTATCAGGATTAGCCCTTTTCATACCGGTAGCTACTGCGGGAGCTCTTCCGTGAGCTGCAACGGTTCCATCCACATCAAAAAACTCGTAAGAAAATACAGCGCATCCAACAGGAGCAACCATTAAAGTTTCTCCTTGTATATTCAGTTCATCTATTACCTCAGCTATTAATCTATGAACGATTCCATGATGACATCCGGGACAATAAGTAAATTCTTTTTCGCTTAAAGCTGTAGGTGTTTTAAATCTTTCAGTATATGCCATTATTTTTCACCTTCTTTGTTATATTTACTATTTAGTTAAACAAGTTCCATTAGTTTAGCCAATACTTCGGCTGGAGTAGGTATTATACCCCCCATTCTTCCATAGAATTCGATGGGTACTTTCCCGTTAACTGCAAGTTTAACATCTTCTATCATTTGACCTGAACTCATTTCTACGGTTAAAAATAAATTTGCAGTTTTACTCCACTTTTCTAACTCAAGATATGGAAATGGCCATAAACTTATTGGCCTAAAAACACCAGCCTTAATACCTTTTTCTCTTGCCATATCTGCAACAGATTTAACAATTCTTCCCATAGTACCGTAGGCTACTAATATTACTCCAGCATCCTCTAATTTATACTCTTCAAATAATTTTTCGTTTTTTTCAGCTTTTTTATATTTTTCCTGATATCTCAAATTCATTTTTTCTAATTTAACTGGATCCAAATCAAAAGATGTAACCCTATGAGCTTCTCTTTTTATTTTGGTTCCTCTCAAAGCCCAGTTTGAATGATCAGGCAAAGTAGTTAAGTTTCTAAAATCCGGAAAAGAAACAGGTTCCATCATTTGGCCAAGTAGACCTATCTGATTAANATCNAAACTGGATTCCTATATTTATCCGCTACATCAAAAGCTCGAATGGTAAGTTCCACAGCTTCTTGTAAGGATTCGGGACTAAAAACAATTAGTTTATAATCACCATGTCCACCACCTTTGGTGGCTTGAAAATAATCCGATTGAGCCGGTTGTATATCTCCTAAACCCGGACCACCTCTAACAACATTCACAAAAACACAAGGGAGCTCTGCGCCAGCAATGTATGACATCCCTTCTTGCATAAGAGAAAACCCAGGCGAAGATGTAGAAGTCATAACCCTTTTTCCCGTGCAGGCTGCACCATAAATCATATTAACAACAGATACTTCACTTTCTGCTTGTAAGAAAGTTCCATTAACTTCTGGTAGTCTTTTTGCCATATATTCAGTTAACTCGCTTTGAGGTGTTATCGGATATCCGAAATATAATCTACAACCTGCTCTTATAGCTGCTTCACCTATAGCTTCTGTACCTTTTACCATAACTTTATCAATTTTTTCCATAATTTATCAACTCCTTGCCTTTTCTAAAGCTTTTACTGTTATACATACATCAGGGCACATTTGATAACAAAAACCACATCCTATACAGTTTTCAATGTTTTTTATGCTAGCCGGATGGTAACCTTTACTATTATATTCTTTAGAAAATTCAAGAACATCTTTTGGACAAGCATTAATACATAAGCCACATCCTTTACATCTTTCTTGGTTAATTTCAAGGGAGAATTTCTTCTCTTTCATGGGATTCCCTCCATTCATTTGTTTAATTTAAAAACCATATTCTCTAAAAAATCGTTTTATAATGAACTTTTTAAATTTTGTAGTCACGTCATTATTAAATTTTTCTGAAACGACAGTAAAAGCTATTGGAATATTTGTTTCAGCTGATACTTCTTCTAATAAATCTTCTCCATGGTTAATTATTTCCTGTGTTGTTTCATCTTGCAAATTAGTATTTGCTACTAAATAATTAACTTTACATCTTGAACTTTGCTCTATCAATCTCAAATTACGAATTATATTTTCTTTTTCTTGCATAAAAGGTCTTTTAGTATTTATAACAAAGTAAGTTACGCTATCAACTGTTTCAATATAATTTTTAAGAGAACCCAAAACTCTTACCCCTTCTTCATTACCTCCTATATCTAAGACCGTCTTAAATTCAGGGTTTGTGATATATCCGCTTATCTGAGCCGAAATAATTGGAACATCAGCATACATATATTTTTCAGGAGGAGTAATAACTTTTATACCTTGTTCTTCCAATATATCTTTTTTATCCCTTACTCTAAAATAAGGACTTATAAAATCTAAATCTGCTATTGCTACAAGATCTTTATGCTCTTTTAATTTTATGGCGGTGTTTAGAGCTAACTCAGTTTTTCCTGAACCAAACATACCTATAAAAATATGAACTTTATATCTATCTAAAATTTTATCTATCATCAAATGTTTCCCCTTTAATTATATGTTTTCACTTCTTCTTCACCTTTGATTATTCTAAGGGCAGCTAATGCTAGAGCTTTTTCTTCATCTCCCCCAGGAAAGACATGTACGGGGGCTATAAATTGAACCTTTTCTATAATCCAAGGCACAAGAAACTCTTTTTCATAAGCTATTCCACCTGTTAAACCAATAGCATCGACATCGAAATTTAGTGCTGCTGACATCTTTCCTATCCATTTCACTATTTGGTGAACCATTGCTGAATACACTACTTCCGCTTTCTTATTACCTTCTTTAATCATTTTTACTACTTCTCTTACATCATTTGTGCCCAAATAAGCTATTAAACCACCTTTGCCTTTTATTAACTTTCTTATTTCTTTTTCACTATATTCTTTAGAGTAGCATAGGTTTATAAAGCCAGTAAGAGGAAGTGTTCCAGATCTTTCGGGAGTAAAAGGGCCATCACCATTCAACGCGTTATTAACATCGATAACTTTTCCTTTTTTATGCGCACCGATGGAGATTCCTCCTCCCATATGAACTATTACTAAATTAGAATTTTCATATCTTTTTCCTATTTTTTGACTGAGTGCTCTAGCAACAGCCTTTTGATTTAATGCATGAAAAATGGATTTTCTCTCAAATAATGGATGTCCAGAGATTCTTGCAATATCTTCCATTTCATCGACAACAACAGGATCTGCAATGTATGATTTCACATTTATTTCTTTTGCGAGTTCATAAGCAATCAAAGCACCTAAATTTGACTCATGTTCTCCGTATTTTGCATTAAGTAGTTCACTAAGCATCTTTTCATTGATTTCATATGTTCCACTTTTAATTGGTTTCAAAAGTCCACCACGACCTATTATTGCCGAGAAACTGGAAAGAATTATGCCTTCTCTATCTAAAAAGTTTAAAATGATATTTTTTTCTAAATTCATATTGACTCGCAACTGAGTTGAATTTGCTTAATTCTTCAACATCATGATCTATGACTTTTTTTAATCTTTCAACTTCATCTTCATAAATAGCTATTTTAGTGGATGTAGAACCAGGATTTATCACAAGTATTTTGTACATAATGCTCCTCCTTCACATTAAGACATCAATATAGAAAGAGCCATTGCGTTCAATTTTGATTCGTCGCTATCTGCTCTTGAGGTTAATACTACAGGCTTTTTTCCTCCAATGATAGAACTAGCTAATTTAGCATCTGCAAAGTATACTAACGTTTTATAAAGAATATTTCCAGCTTCTATATCAGGTACAATCAATATATCTGCATCACCTGCCACCGGACTATTAATACCTTTATGAATAGCAGCTTCTTTTGATATTGCATTATCCATAGCAAAAGGACCATCCACAATACAATTTTTTATTTGTCCTCTTCGATTCATTTGAGTTAAAATTGCGGCCTCTACAGTTGCAGGCATTTTTAAGTTTACCTTCTCTAAGGCCCCTAAAATTGCAACTTTTGGTTCATCTATTCCCAATTTATTAGCAACAGAAACGGCGTTGTTTATTATACTCACTTTTTGCTCAAGAGATGGAGCTATAACCATTCCAGCATCTGCTATTATTAAAAGTTTATGATATCTAGGAATTTCAAAAACACAAACTAAATTCATTGTCTTACCTGTCTTTAACCCAAATTCATCTTTCAAATAAACAGACAATATTTCAGAAGTTGCTAATTTCCCTTTCATTGGTAGATCAGCTCCACCTTTAGATACAAATTCTATAGCCTTTCTAGCTGAATCTTGAGTATTAGATGTATGTATAATTTCCACATCTGAAATATCAATATTATATTCTTTAGAAATATTTTTTATCTTTGCTTCATCTCCAAATAGTATAAAATCACATAAATTAATTCCTTTTGCTTTTTGAACCGCCTTTAAAACTACTTCATCTTCTGCAGCTGCTACAGCTATCTTTTTATGTGTATAATCTTTCTTTATCAACTGTATTATCTGTTCAATCCTTTCAACTTTCATAATGCTTTTTCTCCCTCCCATAATTTTGAACTTTCCAAATTATTGAGTGCCCTGAGAGCTCCTAAAGCTAGACCTTCCATTTCATACGATCCTGGATAAACCATTATCAATCCTAATTTATCTATTTTGTCTTTTATTTTTTGCACAAAATAATCGCTTTGAGCCATACCACCAGTTATTACAATTGCGTCTAATTCTCCACCCAATAATGCCGCCATTCCACCAATCTCTTTAGCAATTTGATAAGCCATTGCATCGATTATTAATCTAGCTGATTCATTCTTATTTGCCTTTTCTAAAGCATCTTTTAAACTTGGGGTACCTAAATAAGCAAACAAACCACCTTTTCCTATAAAATTAGACTTAACTTCTTCTTTTGAATAAGAAGTTAAATTCTTAAAAATCCATTTTGCAAGATCATCCATCGGCAATTCTCCACTTCTTTCAGAACTAAAAGGGCCTTCATCACTAGCATTGTTAACATCAATCATTAAGCCTTTTCTTTGAGCACCTACTGAAATCCCGCCTCCAAGATGAACTATAACAAAGTTACATTCCTCATATTTCTTATTCAATTCATTTGCTGCAAATCTTGCAACTATTTTCATATTTAGAGCGTGAAATAAACTATGTCTCTCTAATTGAGGAATACCTGAAATTCTTGATTGTGGAATAAATTCATCCACAGATATCGGATCAGTAATATAAACAGGAAGTTCTTTAGACGATTGTTTGGATAGTTCGTATGCAATAACTGCTGCTAAATTCGATGCGTGATCTACTATCGGTTTTGTTTTCAAATAATTTACCATTTCTTCATCAACCCTATAAGTACCACTTTTCATGGGAGGCAGTATTCCACCACGGGCTGCAATCGCATCTAAATCATCAATAGATAAATTATTTCTCTTTAGAAAATCAACAACACATTTTTTTCGAAAAGGAAGCTGCTCCATTACTTTTTTGCATTTTTCTATATCTTCAACTTTATGTTCAATATTCTCAGAAATAATTTCTTTATCATCTTCAAAGATTGATATTTTGGTGGACGTTGAGCCTGGATTTATAACCAATATTTTTTTCATAATACTTCCTCCTCAAACTAACGTTTCAAAAAAGCAGGTTTCATATAGTCTTTTTATTTAAATAAACTTCAACTACATTCTTAAGCCTTCTTACACCTTCTCTTATCTCATCGTGCGAAGGAAGACAAAAAGACAATCTCATATGATTCTTCTCAACTTCGTTTACATAAAAAGCTTCTCCAGGTACATACAAAACTTTATTCTTTTTAGCTTCTTCAAACATATCAAGAGTATCAACTTCTTCTGGAAAAGTTAACCACGTAAACAGACCTCCTTCTGGACGTGTCCAGCTAACACCTTGGATATTTCGAAACTCATTTTCTAAAGCTTCCAACATTGTATCTTTTTTCGATCTATAAAGTTCTAACGTGGGTTTTAATTCTTCAATCCTGTCATGTTTTTGAAGGTATCTTGCAGCAAGTCTTTGAGTTAAGGTAGGGGTGCAAAGATTTACTCCTTGTTTAATAATTGAAAATTTCCTTATTATATTTTCATTTGCTATGATTATGCCTATTCTAAAACCAGGACATAAGATTTTTGAAAAAGTATTCAACAATATAGTTCTTTCTGGATTTAAATTATAAATAGAGGGGATCGGTGAACCTTCAAATCTAAGAGCGCCATATGGGTTATCTTCAACAATAAGGAAATCATATTTATCAGCAAGTTCTGCTAATCTTTTCCTTTTTTCCAAGCTCATAGTAACTCCAGCTGGATTTTGGAAAGTAGGAACCACGTAAACAAATTTGAATTTATCTATCTTTCCCTCTTTTGATAATGTTGTTAATCGTTCTTCTAAGATATTAATGTTCATACCATCATCTTCTAGGGGAATCTCTAAAAACTTTGGAAATCTTTGTTTAAATGCTCCTACCGCTCCTAAATAAACAGGTTTTCCAACTGCACAGTAAGAACTTTCATCCAATAAGACCAAACCAATTAAATACAATGCCTCTTGTGATCCAACGGTAACTAACATGTTATCGTATTGAACTCCTTCAATCCCTTCATGTTTTTCCAATAATTCTTTATAAGCATCTTTTAGTTCATTGTCTCCCTCAGTCGTTCCATATTGTAAAGTAAATTTGTATTCTTCCTCAATCACTTCTTTTGCGATTTGAGCTAATTCCTCTCTTGGAAAAGTCTCGGGATCAGGAACACCTCCTCCAAAAGAAATCATTCCAGGATCATTAGCAACTTTCAATAGTTCTCTTATAATATTGGATTTAGCAGATTTTGAAATTGATGAAAGTTTATTTTCTAAATTCATTACTTACCCCCCTCTGCAAGTTTTTATTTGTTGCTTAATTAAATTATAGTTTAATAATATAAATAAGTCAAAGTCGATTAGAGACGATTATACCCAATTAAAGAGAATTACAAACGATTATTAGCGATATGAAAAAAATTTCATGAAAAATATTTCATTATCAAATATTAACATTACGTATGATTTATTTTTTGTTTTTTTCAGCTATTCAAAATGTGTTAAAATATATAAAATATTAATTTTTTATAAATATTTTTGTTCAAAATTGAAAGAGAGGAGTGTTATGTGTGTGGCATAATTTGAAAAAATCTGATACAGAAGTCTATGAAATTCTTCAAAAAGAATTAAAAAGACAAGAACTTGGTTTAGAACTTATTGCTTCTGAAAATTATGCTTCAAAGTCTGTAATGGAAGCTGCAGGCAGTATTTTTACTAACAAATATGCTGAAGGATATCCTAAAAGAAGGTATTATGGTGGATGTGAATTTATAGATGAAGTAGAAACTTTGGCAAGAAACAGAGCAAAAGAGCTATTTAAAGCTAAATATGCAAATGTTCAGCCTCATTCTGGTTCTCAAGCTAATATGGGGGTTTACCTTGCCCTTATGGAGCCTGGTGACACGCTTATGGGTATGTCTCTGAGTCATGGAGGACATTTAACTCATGGTGCTCCTGTTAATTTTTCAGGAAGATTATTTAATGTAGTATCATATGGGGTAGGTGAAGAAACAGAAACAATAGACTACGACGAAGTTGAAGAATTAGCTATGAAAGCAAAACCAAAAGTTATTGTGGCTGGAGGAAGTGCTTACTCAAGGATAATAGATTTTAAAAGATTTAGAGAAATCGCAGATAAAGTTGGGGCATTTTTAGTAGTTGATATGGCCCATTTTGCTGGTTTAGTTGCAGCAGGAATTCATCCTAATCCTGTAGAATATGCACATGTTGTAACTTCAACAACTCATAAAACTTTAAGAGGTCCAAGAGGTGGATTGATCTTAACAAATGATAATGAAATTTATAAAAAAGTCAACAAAACTATTTTCCCAGGAATACAGGGAGGACCCTTAGAACATATAATAGCAGCTAAAGCTGTAGCATTTAAAGAAGCAATGAGCGATGAATTCAAAGAATATCAAAAACAAGTCGTTAAAAACGCTAAAACTTTAAGTAAAGAATTTGAAGAAAATAATTTAAGGGTAGTTTCTGGAGGAACGGACACACACTTATTTTTATTGGATTTATCAGAATTAAAAATTACTGGAAAAGCACTTGAAACTGCTTTAGGTACCTGCAATATCACTGTAAATAAAAATACCGTTCCTAAAGAAAAACTTTCTCCATTTGTTACAAGTGGTATAAGGATTGGAACTCCCGCTGTTACTACTAGAGGAATGAAAGAAGAAGAAATGAAAGAAATCGCAAGCTTAATTATTAGAGTTTCTGAAAATGTGAAGGATGAGGAAGGGAACATAGATCTAGACCTAGCAAACAAGATAAAAAAAGATGTGTTAGCTCTTTGTGAACGTTTCCCTATGTATTATGACTTAATGGAATAAAACAAACGCACTAAATGATATTAGCTTTAATTCCCCTCTTGAGAGGTTTGTTGATTTTTATTCCCCTTTTTTCTGTCTACTATCTTGACTTAAGTCCAAATTTGCTTTTATTCCCCTTTTTGAAGGGGTGGCTGTGACGCTTTTTGTCACAGACGGGGTAGTTGCTTTTGAATTAGATTTTCAATTTGCTAAAAGCAAATTTAAGAAGTTGACTACCCCGTCTCGCAGCATAAAACGTAACGTGCATCCACCCTTC
>NZ_AUPM01000019.1 GCF_003265365.1 Petrotoga sp. 9PW.55.5.1
TACGAGGAGGATTATAAATGAAAGTATTAGTCATTAACTCAGGAAGCTCATCCTTAAAGTACCAAGTATTAGAGATTGATAGTGAGAAATGTCTTATCAAAGGACTTGTAGAAAGAATCGGTGAGGACGAATCAGATATTGAGCAAACGAATGGAGAAAAAGAATACCAAGTTGTAGCAAAAATAAAAGATCATGAAGAAGCACTAAAAGAAGCATTGAAGCTAATAACTGATTCTGATTTTGGATGTTTGAAAGATTTGAGCGAAATCGATGCTGTTGGACACAGGGTAGTACACGGAGGAGAGAAATTCTTTTCTTCTGTCTTAATAAATGAAGATGTGATAAAAGCTATTGAAGAAAACAGTGATCTTGCACCTTTACATAATCCTCCAAACCTCATGGGAATTAAAGCTTCCCAAAAAGTATTACCAAAAGTTCCGCAAGTCGCAGTTTTTGACACTTCTTTTCATCATACAATGCCAGAAAAAGCGTATATGTATGGTTTACCCTACGAACTTTATCAAAAACACAAAATTAGAAGATATGGTTTTCACGGAACTAGTCATAGATATGTCTCAAAAAAGGCATCACAAATGTTAGGAGAAAATATCAAAAATCTTAAAATAATAACTGCTCATCTAGGTAATGGTGCCTCATTGGCGGCAATAGATAAAGGAAAAGTAGTTGATACATCTATGGGGTTCACGCCTTTAGAAGGTTTAATGATGGGCACAAGAAGCGGTGATGTTGATCCTGGAATAATTATATTCTTATTAAGAAACGGATACAGTATAGATGAAGTCGATAACTTACTCAACAAAAAAAGTGGTGTGTTAGGATTAAGTGAAATAAGTAACGACATGAGAGACATAAGAAAAGGTATAGAAAATGGCGATAAAAAGGCAAAATTGGCTTACGATGTTTATGTATACAAACTTGCGAAATATATAGGAAGTTATGTAACAATATTAAAAGGTTTAGATGTCTTGGTCTTTACTGCAGGAGTAGGAGAAAACGATCACGATGTAAGAAAAGATGTATGCGATTATTTAGAAATCTTTGGTGTTAAAATTGATGAAGAAAAAAATAATGGATTAAATAGAAAAGAAGGAATTATTTCTACAGAGGATTCAAAAGTCAAAGTTTTAGTAGTAAAAACAGATGAAGAGTTGATGATAGCTCGAGATACTAAAAAAATCATTGAAAAGCGCAGAATTTAATAAAGTGTCCCCAACAAATTTGATATGATACTTCCAATTGGTTTTTATTCCCCTTTTTGAAGGGGTGGCTGTGACGGTTACTGTCACAGACGGGGTAGTTGCTTTTGAATTGGATTTTCAATTTGCTAAAAGCAAATTAAAGAGAGACTACCCCGTCTGCAGCATAAAAC
>NZ_AUPM01000020.1 GCF_003265365.1 Petrotoga sp. 9PW.55.5.1
CGGATGAAGTATTTGAGATGTGTTTAAAATACTTATTGGAAACAAAAGATGACATTGAGATAGAAGAAATGGAAAAAATAGCAAAAGAAGAATCAGTTGAAAGGGGTGAATTGATAATGTCAATAGCTGAAAAGTTGAGAGAAGAAGGTATCGAAAAAGGCAAAGAAGAAGGTAAACTGGAAGAAAGGAAAGAATTAGTATTAGAAATACTAAATCAAAGATTTGGAGAAGAATTCGATAAAGAGTTAGAAGAAAAAATAAAGAAAGCAAGCGAAGAAGAGATTAATAAGATAAAGAAAAATATTTTGAAAATAACCATAGACGAACTAAAAGAAATTCTGAAATAAAAGTATAAAACTTACTAAATAAATATTAATTTACCTCTTGCAAAAGATTTGGCTTTAATTCCCCTCTTGAGAGGTTTGTTGATTTTTATTCCCCTTTTTGAAGGGGTGGCTGTGACGCTTTTTGTCACAGACGGGGTAGTTGCTTTTGAACTAAATTTTCAATTTGCTAAAAGCAAATTAAAGAGAGACTACCCCGTCTGCAGCACAAAACGCTGCATCCACCCCTTCGAGGTAGGGGAAATGGGGCAGTTCAATTTTGGGGACATTTTATTTTGAATTATATCTTGATGCTAGCTTATAATATTCTCTAGCTGAGTTTTTTATTTTCTCAAACTCTTCATCGCTAATTTGCCTTAAGACCTTCCCAGGAACTCCAACTACCAAGCTCCTTGGAGGAATAACTTTGTTTTCAGTAATCAAGCTTCCTGCCCCAATCAAAGAACCCTCTCCAATCTTTGCACCATTTAATATTATTGCTCCCATACCTATTAGGCAGTTGTCTGATATCTCACAACCATGTATAATAGCATTATGCCCGATGGTAACGTTGTTTCCAATTATAGTTGGGAAGTTCGTATCGATATGAACAACTGAGTTATCCTGAACGTTGGTATACTGACCTATTACTATGGGCCCCATATCTGCTCTTAAAGACGCATTGAACCAGATACTTGATCCCTTCCCTATCTTAACCTCTCCAATTATTTGGCTACCCTGTGCTAAAAAGACATCTTCTTCAATAAAAGGTTTCTTTCCATTGAATTCTAAAAGCATCTAACTCCTCCTTTTTTTAAATATTTCACTGACTATAAACTGACTATAACTAGAAGAAAAATTAAAACTAAACGCTCGGATAATTTTTATGATATAATCTATTATACTAGAAAAATAAAAAAAGCATAAAAAAACCGGATCCAAAAACGGATCCGGCAAGAATGTCTGGGTTTATCTCAGGGGGATAGGGGGATCTTTCTTTTTTCTCTATTTACATTATAATACAGAATATGTTAAAGTTCAAGATATATGAGTTACCGTTAAATATATTATAGTAAAATATTTGTATACTTTTATTAAGCAGATGAATTCGGAGGAGATATTTTTTGAACAGAATATTTGATTTTCATACCCATACCCTGCTTAGTGATGGGGAATTAATTTGTAGTGAACAAATAAGACACGCCCAGATTCACGGGTATAAAGTTATAGGAATTTCTGACCATGTTGATGAATCAAATATTGATTTTGTGTTAAGAAGTTTGAACAATTTCATCGAAAAAGAGCAAACTCTTTTTGAAGATATAAAAATAATTGCTGCTGTTGAAATTACCCACGTTCCACCTGATTTAATAGATGAACTTGCAAAGCATGCCAAAGATAACGGTGCAAAGGTAGTAATTGTTCATGGTGAAACGATTGTTGAACCAGTTTTTAAAGGAACAAATTACTATTCAATTATATCAGAACATGTTGATATTTTGGCTCATCCTGGTTTAATAAGAGATGAAGAAGTAAAGCTTGCAGCGAATAATGGAACATTTTTAGAATTAAGTGCAAGAAAAGGACATTGCTTATCAAATGGTCATGTGAGAAAGTTAGCTCAAAAATACGGAGCTAAGTTGATAGTTAACAGTGATGCTCATGGGCCGGATGACTTTTTAAATTATGATTTTGCTTTAAAAGTTGCCATGGCATCTGGAGCATCTTTAGAAGAATCAAAAAAGATTATATTAGAGAATCCCCGTTCTTTACTATGACTTTTAAAATAACTTTTACCAAATCTTTTTATACTTCCACGCATTTTATGAACTATTTGGTATTATATGTGTCTAAATAAATAGTCTTGCTTCTGGATGTTTGAGATTTTCCGGATGGTGTTTCTTTCTGAAAGGAGGGGAAAAAATGGCTTCTAAAAAAATTTCTAAAAGTGAACAAGAAAAAATTCTGAAAAGGATTGAAAATATAGACTTTGAGAATTCTGAAAAAGATGGTGAAACAGTAAAAGTCAAAGTAAAAAAGGCTAAAAAAGGTATTAAACCTGTAGATTCAATGATTAAAATTCTAACCAACAAGGCAAAAAGCAAGAACAATAGATTAACCTATGCTGACATAGACAGTGCGATACCTACTGAAATTGCTGAAGAAATAGATAGCGATTATATCGAAAAGATATATGAAGCGTTAGAATCTCTTGGAATTCAAATTGTTGGAGATGATGAGGAAAATGAAGAAGAAAAGGATACCTTTAACGAACTAGAGTATGAACATGAAGAAATAGAAGAGTTATTTACTGATGTCGAACTTAAAATGTACGATAATATATCTTTGGGAGATCCCATAAAAATATATTTAAAAGAAATAAGTAAGGTGGAACTTTTAAGCCCTTCGAGAGAAAGACAGCTTGCTAGAAAGGCACAAAAAGGCGATCAAAAAGCAAGAGATGAATTGATCAAGGCAAACTTGAGATTAGTTATAAGTATAGCAAAAAGATATACGGGTAGAGGATTAACCTTTTTGGATTTAATCCAAGAGGGAAATATCGGTTTGATAAAGGCAGTTGATAAATTCGATTGGAAAAAAGGCTTTAAATTCTCAACCTATGCAACATGGTGGATAAGGCAGGCAATAACAAGGGCTATAGCAGATCAAGCAAGAACGATAAGAATCCCCGTTCACTTAGTTGAAACAATCAACCGAATGAACAAAGTAATTAGAGATTACTTGCAAGATAATGGTGATTATCCATCATCAAAAGAACTAGCTGTAATAATGGACAAACCCGAGGAAAAAATAAATGAAATATTAATAAGTGCCAAAGATGTTCTTTCTTTAAACTCTCCAATATCTAGTAACAACGGAGATGACGAAGAGTCAGAAACGGGTGATTTTATTAGTACAGACGAATCTACCCCTGAAGAAGAAGCTCAAAAAATGATCTTAAAAGATAGAATTGAAGAAGTCTTAGATACATTGAGCGATAAAGAAGCTTTAGTTTTAAAAATGAGATATGGTTTTTTGGATGGCAAGCAAAAAACTCTTGAAGAAGTTGGCCAGTTCTTCAACGTTACAAGAGAAAGGATAAGACAGATAGAGACAAAGGCACTAAGGAAACTTAGACATCCGAATAGGGTAGCTCAATTAAAAGAAATAGTCGAGAATTAAAGACAATTCCCCTTCCTCGAAGGAGTGGATGCAGCGTTTTGTGCTGCAGACGGGGTAGTCGGTTCTATTCCCCTTCCTCGAA
>NZ_AUPM01000021.1 GCF_003265365.1 Petrotoga sp. 9PW.55.5.1
TGAGGGGAATAAAAATCAACAAACCTCTCAAGAGGGGAATTAAAGCCAATTCCCCTTCAAAAAGGGGAATTAAACCGCCTCTTTTTGAGGCGGTTTTTTGTTATTATTAAAGATTGCTTGTTTCAACCATTATACAATCGATAAAAGAATAATCCACATCGTTTAAACTTTTTAAATACTGTTCGATCTCATCTGATTCCGCACCTGGCTGGAACCAAAACTTTTTATATCCCTCTTGATATGCTTCTTTAAGCACTTTTATCCCGACTTTAGGAGGAACAACAAAGACTATCAAATCTATCTCTTCTTTTGGTAATTCTTTAATTGAAGGATAAGTTTTTATACCTTCTATTTCATCGTAATTAGGATTAACAGGATATAGGTTGTATCCTTTGTTTTCTAAATTTTTTAATATCCTATAACCGTACTTTTCTTTGTTTTTTGTTGCTCCAACTAGAGAAATATTCCGAACTTCTTTTAAGTCTATCATATAAACATCTCCTTGTTAATGTTTAAGAACCCTTCTCCTTTTTTAATGCATCTTCCAATGTATGCCATGATAAAGTAAAACATTTTGTTCTCATAGGGAATTTTGAAATATCGGAAAAGATATCCATTCCATCTATTAATTCTTCATCGTATTCTTTTCCTTGAGACATTTTTATAACTTCACTAAAAATTCTTTCTGCTTGTTTAACGGTTTTTCCTTCTATATATTCGCACATCATCGCGGCAGATGCCTGACTTATAATACAACCATGTCCTTTGAACGAAGCTTCTTTTATTATATTATCTTCTACTTTAAGATAAATCGTTATTTCATCTCCACAAGAGAGGTTTTTACCTTCTGATTCTAAAGCGTCAGGAATCTCCTTTTTATATCTATCGTTTTTTGCATAATCTAAAATTATATCTGTGTAAAGATCTTCTAATCCTATTTTAACCACTCCCAAATCTTTTTTAATCCATCATACAAAATGTCTATGTCTTTTTCTTCGTTGTATATATAAAAACTGGCTCTGCACGTTGCTTTAACTCCAAGTTCGCTCATAAGAGGTTGTGCACAATGGTGCCCGCTTCTAATTGCTATCCCAGTTAAATCGTTCAACATATGGGCTACATCGTGTGGATGGATATTCTTTAAATTGAAAGATACAATTGATTGCTGGCTTTCATCTAAGGTCCCATATAACGTTAAAAAATCCAATCTTTTCAATCTTTCAATGGCGTAATTGGTTAACTCTTTTTCATGTTCTTGAATATTATCCATACCGATATTTTCTAGTATTTCAATCGCTTTGGCTAGACCTACAGCTCCATCAACGTTTGGTGTGCCTGCTTCAAATTTATAAGGTAGTATATTGAATGTAGTATTTTCAGTCGAAACCTTATCTATCATCTCTCCCCCAAACAAAAAAGGGTTAATTTCTTCTAGATACTCTTTTTTCCCATATAAAACACCTATTCCTGTCGGACCAAGCATCTTATGACCAGAAAATGCTAAAAAATCTATATCTATTTTCTTTACATCAAAAGGCATATGTGGAACAGTTTGTGCTCCATCGATAATGATTATAACTTCTTTCCTAATGTTTCTAATTGCTTCTACCAAATCTTGGACAGGTATCACTTGGCCTGTTGTGTTTGACAATCCTGTTATACTAACTACCTTAGTCTTTTCAGAGACATAATCTAAAAATTCAGAAAGGTTAAAAATACCGTTTTTACAGTTGTAGTAACGTACGTTTAAACCAAATATTTTACCTACCTGTTGCCATGGAACAAAGTTTGCGTGGTGTTCCATCGTGGTTATAAGTATCTCTTCATCAGGTCTTAGTATCTTTGATGTCGCAATCGAATACGCAAGAAGATTAATCGATTCGGTTGTTCCTTTAGTGAATATTATTTCATTGTTGTCGGCGTTTATAAACTTTGCAACTTTTTCTCTTGAGCTTTCATACATCTGAGTTGCCTCAGCGGCCAAGGTGTGAGTGGATCTGTGAACGTTTGCATGATGATTCAAACTGTAATCGTTAACCGCATCCATAACTTCTTTAGGCCTTAAAGTTGTGGCTGCATTGTCAAGATATATTAGATTATGTCCATTTATCTTTCTATTTAAAGAAGGAAAAAGGCGCTCATATTCTTTGGAAGATAACATCTTTAACCTCCTGACTTATTCCTTCATCAAAAAATTTAATCCTATCTATAGCTGGTTCAAATAGGCCATAGGAGATTAACTTTTTAGCATCTTCCATTGAAAAACCACGTGTCATTAAATAGTACAACTTTTCTTTTTCTATAGTTCCAACACTTGCTGCGTGAGCTGCATTAACTTCGTTTTCATCAACCAACAAAGTTGGTATCGCTTCAGCTTTTGCCTTTTCAGAAAGAGTTAGAGTGTATTCTGATTCTGAAGCGTTAGCTTCTTTAGCTCCTTTTTTTAAATCAAGAAACCCTCTAAATATTGCTTTTGCTTCATCTTTTATAACCCCGTTACCTTTCATAATCCCTGTACTATCAGGTGCATAAAATCTCATTAAATAAAGCATATCTATTACATCTTTCTTATCAGCAAAAAAGTATGGTGTTAAGTTTGCTTGGGCTCCTTTGCCAGAGAGTCTGAAAACAATATGTGGTGAAGAAACATATCCACCAACATTTATATCAATTACGTTTATATTGGCGTTATCTTTTAACTCAACAAGTATATTATCAACGTTTACATTTTTTTCATTGGTTAAATTTATATTTATCAATTCTAAAGAAGCATTCTCATGAACAACTATCCTATTAGAAGTTGTTCTCAATGAGCCCTCATTACTTATTGGCTTTAAGTATCTAATAACAGTTGCCTTTGAATTTGGTTTTATGTTATAAACAGATGTTTCATAAATAGGTGATTTCCATTCATAAGTTAGGATTACAGGTTCTCTTTCTTCTCCTTCTTCTGTGTTAAGATAAAAACCCGTATTGGAAAAAGCTTCAGCCATCAAAAGAAACTTTCTGTGAGCTCCTTCAAAGTCGTATTTTGCAAGTATTTCCATTCCTTCCTGATCTATACCGTTTATTCCAAGGATCTTTCCTTTAACGCTAACAGGTACAAAAGAAAGGTATTTATCTGGTTCGTATCCATTTAGTTTAGCACGTTTCCATTTTGGAAATCCCCAATTTTTATACGCTTCATACCTGTAACTTTTAAAAGTTTTTAAAGTGTCATTAGAAATATGTTCTAATGATGCTTGAAACTCATAATCCCCATAATCTTTTTTAGGGGATATTTGGGGTATTTGCCATTCAACTGCCTTTAAATCTTTATGTCTTAAATCTATCGCTTTTTCAAAAATTGTCTCCATAATTATTGTCCACTCCTTGTTCATCTAATAAACTGTTAAAAGATCAACCTATTGAGGATTCTACTTCTAAGTTTATCAATCTGTTCAATTCTATAGCGTATTCCAACGGGAGTTCTTTGGCAAAAGGCTCAACAAAACCTCTAACAACCATTGCTTTGGCTTCTCCTTCGCTTAAGCCTCTACTCATTAGATAATATATTTGTTCTTCTTTTATCCTTCCAATGCGTGCCTCGTGCCCAACATCCGCATCGTCAGTGTAGACTTCTATCAGAGGAACGGTGTCACTTTTTGAATCATTATCAAGCATCAGGGCTTGACATTGAACGGAAGCTTTGGCCCCTTTTGCCATTTCACCAATCTTCAGCCATCCTCTGTAGAAGGCCCAACCTCCACCTATACTAATGCTTCTTGCATCCACATTCGCACTAGTGTAAGGAGCAAACATAAATACCTTTGAGCCTGAATCCATATGTTGGTTTGGACCTGCATAGGTAATTGCTTTCGTTTCAGTTTTAGCACCTTTCCCTTTAAGTATGGAAGATGGGTATATCATAGTCTTATGGCTTCCCAAAGATCCCGAAACCCATTCCATGACTCCATCTTCTTCCACTATTGCCCTTTTTGTATTTAAATTATAAGTATTTTTGCTCCAATTTTGTATGGTTGCATATTTAACCCTTGCACCTTTTTTTACATAAATTTCAACCATACCGGCATGTAAGTTTGTAACCTCATAATAAGGAGCGGAACATCCTTCTATAAAAGCAACTTCGCTACCTTCATCCGCTATTATCAATGTGTGTTCCATCTGGCCCATGCCAGGGTTGTTCATCCTAAAGTAAGCTTGAAGAGGTAAAGGAACTTTAACGCCTTTTGGTACATACAAGAAAGTACCTCCACTCCATACCGCACCATGTAAAGCCGCATACTTATGGTTAGTAGGAGCTACTGCTTTCATGAAATATTCTTTAACCAAGTCAGGATATTGCTTAACTGCACTTTCCATATTAAGAAAAATAACTCCTAAACTTTCAAGCTCTTTTTTAATATTCTGATAAACAACTTCTGAATCGTATTGCGCTCCAACACCTGATAAGGCTTTTTTCTCTGCTTCGGGGATTCCAAGCTTATCAAACGTATCTTTTATCTCTTCAGGAACATCGTTCCATGAAGTGGATGTTTTTGTATTTGGTCTTATATACGCAACAATTTTACTGACATCTAAATCAGAAACATCAACACCGAATCTCGGATCACGCCATGTATCGAATATATGTAAAGAGTTTAACCTTAACTCTTTCATCCATTTAGGTTCTTCTTTTTGTTCAGAAATTTCTTGAACGATTTTTTGGTTCAAGCCAGGAATAGTTTTGTAAGCATATTTTTCAGGATTTCTAAAGTCAAATTTACTTTGATCTATCAACAAATCTTCTAAATTTATATCTTTATCTCTTGCCATCTTTTCACTCCTCCGAGATAGTTATACCCATTTCTTGTTCCAAAATAGAGTAACCATTTTCTTCTATCTCTTTGGCTAACTCTTCGGTTCCAGTTTTAACTATTTGTCCATTTATATATATATGAACATAATCAGGTATAACATAGTTTAATATTCTCTGGTAATGCGTGATGAGTAAGATTCCCATCTCGTCTGTCTTTATCTTGTTTATATTCTCAGAGACTATTCTCAGAGCATCTATATCAAGTCCAGAATCTATTTCATCTAAGATACTCAACTTAGGTTTAAGGAAGCCCATTTGAAGAATTTCGCTCTTTTTCTTTTCTCCACCAGAAAAACCTGTATTTATGTATCTATCAAGAAAATCATTATTCAAGTCCAATTCCTTTGATAACCTTGTGATCGTCCTATTCAATTCCATTAAGGTTACCTGGTCATCTTTATGAACGTTTCTAAATGAACTAACTAAAAACTGTCTCATTTTTATACCTTCAACTTCTTCGGGGGTTTGAAAAGACAAGAACAAACCTAACTTTGCCCTTTCATCTGTAGAAAGACCAAGTATAGACTGCCCTTCAAACAATATATCTCCTGAAGTTACTTGATACCTAGGATTTCCCATTATTACATGCGAAAGCGTTGACTTACCAGATCCATTTGGCCCCATTATTGCATGTACTTCACCTTTGTTTATAGTTAAATTTACACCTTTTAATATTTCTAAATCTTCATCTGCAACTTTTGCATATAAATCTTTTACTTCTAAAAGAGCTGACATCGATTCTCCTCCTTCTTACGTCCTATATATTTATTCCTTGTATAATTTAATTACCTTTAAATTCTACCATATTAGTCAACTTTAAGTCAAGAAAAAAAGTATCGAAATCGATACCTTAAAAACTATTTAACCTTATAATTTAAAAATACATATTTTGGTTATCTTTTACAAAATATCGAAAAAACAAATCAAATAATACCCCTCATCTCTTTTAGTGCATTAATCTTTTCTTCTTTCATATACTGTTCTATCCCTTCAATAATTTCGATACAAGCCTTAGGATTGACAAAGTTAGCTGTTCCAACTTGAATCGCCGTTGCACCTGCTATTATGAATTCAATTGCATCTTTGTAATTTGAAATTCCGCCTATTCCAACAACGGGGACATCAACAACTTTACTTACTTCATATACCATTCTCAAAGCTATGGGTTTTATACAAGGTCCAGATAATCCAGCGGTTATATTATCAAAAATTGGCTTTCTTTTTTTAATATCTATAGCTAAAGCGGGAAATGTATTTACCAATGATAATGAATCAGCACCTGCTTCTACACATTTTACCGCCATATCTTTTATATCTTCAGCGCTGGGAGAAAGTTTAACCATTAGAGGTTTTTTGCAAATTTTTCTTACTTGTTTTACTACGTTGTAGGCTATATCTGACTTTGTTCCAAAAGAAATACCGCCTTCTTTAACGTTTGGACAAGAGATATTCAGTTCAACTATATCTATATCTGTATCGTTTAATTTCTCAACGGCTAAAATATACTCCTCAACAGTACTTCCACCAACGTTCGCTATTATTGTTGTATCTTGTGAACTCAAAAAAGAGAGTTCTTCTTCAATGAATTTATCTACTCCTGGATTTTGCAATCCTATACTGTTCATAATCCCACCAACTGTTTCATGTACCCTTATTCCATTATTTCCTGACCTTTCTTTTAAGGTAAGCCCTTTTGTAGAGATCCCACCTAACTGTGATAAAGAAAAGTAATCAGCGTATTCTCTTGCAAATCCAAAAGTTCCAGAAGCAGCTATAACGGGGTTCTTTAGAGTAACTTCCCCTATTTTTACACTCGTATCACTCACTGAAAATTACCTCCTTACCATCAAAAACAGGCCCTTCTTTGCAAACCCTTTTCATTCCGTTTGTTGTTTTTATACTACAACCCAAGCAACTCCCCATACCACAAGCCATAATATTTTCCATAGAAACGAATATATCAGTTTTATGGTTACCCATCTCAACAATCTTTTTCATCATGACAGTTGGTCCACATGTAAAAATTGTATCGTATCTTTCTATTTCTAATATATCTGTTATGAAACCTTTTTCACCTATTGATCCATCTTCCGTACTTATGTATACATTTTCTACATAGCCTTTTATCTTATCAAGATAATAAACTTCATTCTGAAAGCCTGCATAAAAATCTATATTTGTTTTCAGTCTTTTAACCAAGTATACTAAAGGCGCAATCCCGATGCCTCCAGAAACAACCGCCACTTTTCCCCTTATATTTAAATTAAAGCCATTCCCCAAAGGGCCTAATATATTTAACTTATCTGTAGGTTTTATTTTTGAAAGAATTTCTGTTCCACGTCCAACAACTTTATACAAAAAAGTAAGTGTATCTTTTTCAACTTCGCACACGCTGAAAGGTCTTGATAATAAAGGGTCATACTCCCAATTTCTAAGCATATAAAACTGTCCTGGAATAATAGAAGTATTATCAAAATTAGTTGCTACCTTCATTTCAAAGATATCTCTAGCAATTTGGTTATTTGAAACAATCTCTACTTCCTTATACCCTTCTTTCACTTTCTATGTCCTCCTTCATATCAAGGACCGCTTTTCTAGCATAATCACCAAACTTTTCATTTCCATCTTCATATTTCTTATAACTCGCTATTATACCTCTTGAAGAATTAACTATCCCTCCATTCCCATCATTTAAATAAAGAGAAACATCTTTTCCAGTAGCCCCTTGGTGTCCATAACCAGGGATCAAGAAAAAAATATCTTTGTACCTATTTCTAATCTCTTTGGCTTCTTCTACGTGTGTTCCTCCAACTACGGCTCCTATAGGGCTATAGCCACAACTTCCTTTATATTTTGAAGCTAATTCTTGTAGTCGATCACCCACAACATAGTACAGGTATTCATCTTTTTGAGAAACTTTCAAGTACTGAATATCTTTTGCTCCAGGGTTAGATGTTCTAAGAAGAACAAAAACTCCCTTTTCTCCACTTTCAATATATTTTAAATAAGGTGTCAACGTATCAAAACCAAGATAAGGATTGAGAGTGATAAAATCTACCTCAAACTCTCCTTCAAAATGAGCTTTAGCATACATTTCAGCAGTAGAAGAAATATCTCCACGCTTAACATCACCTATAGTTATTACACCTAAACTTCTTAAATACTCTAAAGTTCTCTTATAACCTAGAAGTCCCTTCAAACCGTAACCTTCATAAAAGGCTATCTGTAATTTAAAAACTGGAACTAAATCAGCTGTCTTATCTATAATCTCTTTATTAAATTGGAAAAGAACCTCATCTAATTCTTGATACTCTTTTTTTATCCTATCAGGTATCAATCCCAGATGAGTATCTAATCCAACGCAAACGTTACCTTTTTTGTTAACCTCATTGACCAATCTATCTATTATCAAAACTCTTTTCCCCTCCTGTATTTAATTTCACCCTTTCTTATTGTTGCTAAGATATCTCCATATAACTCCATACCATCAAAAGGTGTGTTTTTCCCTTTTGAAAAAAAATCNTCTTCTTTTTCTATTTTACGCTTTTTTTCTAAATCTAATATAACGATATCTCCATCGTATCCTTTTTTTATCTTACCTTTGTTTACTTTCATTAATCTGGCAGGGTTTGCAGACAAAAGCTGAGACAACCTGTTTAAAGAAATTTCACCATTTTTAACTAATCTGGTATAACATACTGAAAAAGCCGTCTCAAGCCCAGAAATACCTGGAGCCTCATTATTTTTATCTTCTTTGGAATGAGGGGCATGGTCCGTTGCGATAATATCTACAGTTCCATCTTTTATACCTTCTATTATCTCTAAAACATCTTCTTTCTCTCTAATTGGGGGATTAACTCTGTAATCGTTATTGTAAAGAAAAATATGGTGGGGAGTAACTTCGCAAGTAAGATTGTCCATTTCTTTTTTTGCTTTTCTAATTGCTTTTAGCGCTTCTTTTGTACTAACGTGGGCTAAATGAAGGCAAGAACCAGTTAATTTGGTAAGGTAGATATCTCTAAAAGTCATCAAATTCTCAGAAAGTCTTGTATCAAATTTTACTATCTCGTTATCTTCTTCATGTGCTATAACCGTCAAACCTTTTTCTTTGGCTTTAATAAGGGCAAGATACATAGTTAAATTTGATTGAACACCTTTTCCATCATCAGAAATAAATTTAACTCGCTCGTCTAAAGTATCTAAATGATCTAAACTCACTCCATCAAAATCTTTGGTAATAGAAACCGATTGGTGAATATCTATCAAATCTAACTCTCTAGCTCTATCTAAAACATAATTTACAACTTCTAAACTGCTACATATCGGATAAGTATTCGCCATAAGATTAACGCACGTATATCCGCCTCTCAAAGCAGCCAAACTTCCGCTTTTTAAATCTTCTTTGTAGGTGTAACCTGGATCTCGAAAATGTGCATGCATATCGATAAAACTTGGCATAATAACTAAACCCGTGGCATCAATAATCTGAATATTTTCATTATGTTCGCTGAAATTTTCATCATCTAAAACATGATTTTTCCTAAACTTTTCTAGCGAATTATCTTTTAAATCCCTATTTTCAGAACTTTTAGGATTTTCTTTTTTATATTTATTTTTAATCTCTCTATAATCTTCTATCTTTCCATCTTTTATTAATAAATCTCCAACAAAATCCTTATCTTCATCAACAACACGAGCGCCTCTAAGTAAAAGACTCATATTCAACCTCACTTTCTATCATTACGAAAGATGGTTCTAATTTCTCCAAATTATTTTAAAACAAAATGGAGAAACTCTTCTTCTTTTTTTTCATCCCAAACAAATAAATTTTTATATTTCTCGATGTTTTGCAAAAGAAGACCATAATTTTTATAAGCTTGCAATATTTTTTCTACACTTTCTTCTAAATTTGTTGGATTAATAGCTACTCCCACTCCGTAATCTTTAACCTGTTTTGCCATTGAAATAAATGATTCTTTGACAACAATGGGTGTACCAGCTGCTAGAGAGTCGTAATATTTGTTAGGAAGTGCGAAGATATAGTTTTTGCAATTCCTATCTTTTACAGTATTGTAAGAAATTAGAGAAAAAGCCGCTTTTGATAGTTCTTCCATCATCTTTTTATATGGTAAAAAAGATGTTGAAGTATGTGGGATATCATCAAATTCATTGGAATCCATTCCTATGACTTTAAAAGAAAACCCTTTGTTGATAAGAGATTTTAATAACTTTTTCTCATCTTCTATCTTTCTTGTTACTTTGCCAACTAATACTATTTCTTTCTGTTTATTTTGAATATCAGACTTTAAAATGAAATTCGCATAATTAGGCATGATGAAAGTCTTTTCTTTCTCAATGGCAGTTTTACCAATTATATCATCTCTTGTTTCTTCAGAGACAAAGATAGCTAAGTCTGATAATTTCAACTGCTTCTTAAAAAGATGCCAAACAACATTTGTTTTTAACCCCCCTATAATTCCAGACAATTCCTCTAAAAAATTTTCTGGATGATATTCATGGATATCATAAATAATTTTTTTGTTTTTATTTTTTGCAATTTTGAAAGGCTCAAGCGGCCTACTTGCCAAGAAATGGTGCATGTACAATATGTCATAATTTTCGTTAGCAATTAATTTGCAGAGCTGTTTATCAAAAGGTTTTCTGTTTGAAAGTTTTTTTAAAGATGAATCTTCTACATTTTCAACATACTTTATTGGAATGTACTTGATATTTCCTTCTTGATATCCTTTTTCATCATTATCGGTCAAATATTGATAAATAACTTTATGCTTTTTCGATAAAGTGGTCACTGTTCTAAAAACTCTTTTATCAAACTTTGGATGCATATAACCAATAACGAGTATTTTCAATAGTTTTCACCTGCAGTATACTTCAACTTTTTTAAATTGATTCATTTGTTAATTATATCATCGTTCAAAGTCAAAAGGAAGTACATAGAACTATTATATCTGATATAATTTAAAGAAGATCATAAGAAACTTAGATATTTTTATTGGCTCAATTAATTTTTTGCGGGGGAATAAATATGTATTTATCAGAAATTGGAGGAATAGAGGTAAAAAAAGACGGATTTTTCGAGAATTTTGGAAAGTTAGGAAGAATATATCTTCAAAATTCTATATCTTTTATTAACTCTGAAAAGTACTTGCCATATATCGACCAAAACGTTTCTTGCATTGTATGTAATGAAGAATTATTGCCATTCTTTTTAGATAAAGACATAGGAATAGTTGTATCAAAAGAACCAAAAAACACATTTTATGATATATATTATACAATCTATTTGGAAGATAAGTTAAATTATTCTAAAAATGAAATTTCCGATACAGCGACTATTTCACCCAAAGCAACTATTGCAAGTTCTGGAGTGATTATAGGAGATAATTGTGTTATAGGGGATAACGTAGTAATTAGAGAAGGTACTATTTTAGGAAATAATGTTCATATTGGAAATAATTGTGTCTTAGGTAGCGATGGTTATGAAGTTGCAAAAATTTATGGGTCTAGTAAAATTGTACCCCATACAGGATTTTGTATTTTGAAAGATAATGTCGAAATTTTAAATAATTGCTGTGTATGTAAGGGATTATTTAGAGGGTACGATACTATTATAGAAGAAAACGTTAAAATTGATAATATTGTGCAAATAGCGCATGCAGTAAGGGTAGGGAAAAATACAGAAATAGGTGCTGGAGCTGTTATTTCTGGGAATACCGTTGTAGGAGAGGATGTGTGGATAGGTCCAAACGTAACTCTTTCCAATAAAATTAAAATAGGGAACAAAGCTTTTGTTAGTTTAGGGGCAGTTGTTATAGACAATATTAAAGATGGAGAAAGAGTTGCGGGTAACTTTGCTTATAACACGAAAAAGTTTATGAAAGAATTTAAAATGAAAAAAAGTGAAGGGGAATAATTAACTTATGCCAATGAAACTTTTTAGACAAAGGTGATCTTTTTGAAGATACTGTATATTACAAATTTATTTCCATATCCAGAAAACGAAACCCGCGGAATATTTATAACCCGCAGATTAGAAGTTTTGAAGAATTATGGCATTAAATTTGATGTCTATGGCCCTATTCCTAAAGAAGGTAATAGCTTGAAGGCAGTAAGAAAAATTATTGGAAGAGAAGGAATTAATGTTTATAAACCTTTCTATGAATTGGGTGGTATTAGATACAAATATGTGTTTTATGATAATAATCTCTTTCATGTTTTTTCTAAAAAGGTGCTTAAAAAAAATAAAGAAAAAAAATTATCCAAAGAAGTTGCAACCAAAATATACAGTAATAATAATCCATATTTTGATATAATTCATGCTCATGGGATGTATACTCCTCCAGCTGGTCTAGTGGCAAAGCTTTTATCAGAGAAATTGAATATTCCATATGTTGTTACTTGCCATGGGAGCGATATAAATTTAGGAATGCCAAACAACAAAGAGTTATACAACGATGTTTTAGAAAACGCAGATAAAGTTATATTCGTAAGTAATACGCTATTGAATAAAGCAAAATCTTTTGGCTATTCGGGAAGTAATTCAGTTGTAATTCCTAACGGGATAGAACCTGATTCATTCAAACCTTTAAATAAAGAAAAGATAAAAAGAGAGTTGGGGCTAAACAAAAAAGTGATTGGTTTTGTTGGGGGATTGATAAATATAAAAAGAGCAGACAAATTCCCTGAGATATTTGAAAATATAGCTTCAACTCAAGAAGTTGAGTTTTTGGTAGTTGGAGATGGAGAGTTAAGAGAAAAGGTTGAAAAAGAATGCAAAAAAAGAAAGATAAATGTAAAGTTTGTAGGTAGAGTTCCTAACGATGAGGCGCCATATTATATGAATGCTATGGACGTTATGATACTACCAAGCAGAAATGAGGGTTTTGGCTCTGTAATTATTGAGTCTCAAGCTTGCGGAGTTCCTGTAGTTGGAAGTAGTAACGGAGGAATACCAGAGGTTATTGGAGATGGTGGGATAGTTGTAGAAGAAGGAGAAAACTTTGAAAAAAGATTTGCAGATGCTGTAGTTGAATTGTTAGAAAACCCTATTGAAAGAGTGTATTTGAGAGAAAGAGCTTTGGAATTTTCATGGAAGAATATTGTGAAACAAGAAGTGGCAGTGTATGAAGAATTGTTTAATAACTAAAAGCAGATAAATTTACTCTCTTCTTTGATATTAATAAATGATTAATCCTAAGTGAAATAACCATAACAACAGGAAAGAGAAATTAGAGTATATGATTTTATAGAAAAAAGCTTTTTGGAATAGTTAAATAATTTTTAAGTCCGAGTTTAAAATGATCTTTTTAGACAATTATAAGAAAAATAATATACTACAAAATCACTCTTCTAATGAACAAAATTCTTGATCATGAGAATTAAATTCTTAGGAGGTAAAAATGGATATTGGTGTGATAGGTTCTTACGGTGGCGCAAGTATAGGAGATGAAGCCATCTTAAATGGCTTATTATTAGCCTTAAATGAAGTGTGTGATGATAACAATCTAAGCATTAGAATATTTACTTCTAATGTTGGAAATACATCATCAGCTGTTGATTTTAAAAACCTCGGGTCAAAAATTGGTGTCATAAATTGGACAACAGGTGAAGATGATTTAGAAAAAACTCAAATCACTACATCTGAGAATTTAGCAGTTAAAAAAAAGTTCGGTAGAAACTTGTATGATTTTATTTTAAAAAAGTTTCCATCAGGAAGCTTGTTTTTGGAAAAATATTATCGTAGAATATCTGGTAAATATATAATTAAGCCAGGTTTATTTGAAAACATAGACACCCTAATTTTTGGAGGAGGACAAATATTAATGGACCTTTTTCCAAAGTGGATTCTAATCCTTAACGAGCTTATTAATGAAGCAAGAAAATATAAGGTAAAGGTTTATTTTATGGGGGTTGGAGCAGGTCCAATAGACTATTTTTACAGTAAAAAAATAATCGAAAGGATTGTTTCTGAATATTACGTAAGTACAAGAGATGAGAATTCCGCTTCTTTATTGGAAAAAATGTATAATAAGAAAATATTTATTAACACAGATCTAGCTTTTGGGTTGTTTCAGGAGAAAAAAGAAATAATGGAGAGAGAAGCGGTTGGAGTATCAGTAATTCCTTATCACTCCAGATATATACGAAATATTGCGAATAGAAACGAAAATAGCTATGAAAATTATAAAATTAATACAGCAAAAATTTTTGATAATTTCATTGATAAAAGCAAAGAACATCTGATTTTTTTTGCAACAAATTTCCCAACGGATATTAAAGCCGCAAAAGAAATTATTTCTCTAATGAACAATAAAACAAAAGCTTCAATAATTAATGATCGCTTAAGTGTTGACCAACTTTTAGATATCTGTAGAAGTAGACAATTTATCATAGGTACTAGATTACATTCATTAATATTGTCTTCATGTGCAGGAACTGATTATTATGCTTTAAATTATCAACCAAAAGTCAACGCTTTTTTAGAAAAAATAGATAAAAAAGATGATTATATTGATATAAATAAATTATGTCAGAGAGAATTAACAAGTGAGGAAATAGAAAAAATATCTGAAAATATATATCAAGTATATTTAGACCGTAATGGATCCAAAATAAGTAGTTTCGCAAAAAAAGAGAAACATAAATTATTAGAAGAGTTGAGACAACTAATTTATTTATCATAAGATGAATAAAATGAGATATTTTGAATTTAAAAATAGCGTTTCCAAAAGCAATATCCTTTTTTAGAAAATTTCAATTAGCAAAGGTGAAAATAGTTGAATCAGTATAAATCGTTAATTAAAAATTCTTTCTTATTTGCAATAGGAAGTATTGGATCTAAAGCTATTTCTTTCTTCATGCTTCCATTATATACAAGAATGCTAACTACAAGTGATTATGGGCAACTTGATATCCTACAAACTACTATTTCGTTGTTAATTCCTTTAGTTACTTTTCAGGTTGTAGAAGCGGTTTTTCGTTTCTCTGTGGATATGAGAGATAAAGATAGTGCTTCCAAAGTTTTGACAAATGGAATTTTTCTTTGTTTAATTGGAATGCTAATAACTATTCTTTTATTTCCAATTTTTAATAATTTTGAACCTTTTGCAACTTATACAACTATGTTTTATTTGATAATGTTTTTGACAATTTTTCATGGAATTATCAAACAATTTGTTAGAGGACTGGAAAAGATCAAAACATTTGTAGCTGCTGATTTAATATACACTGGTTCATTTGTGGCTTTTAATATAGTTTTTCTTGTTAATTTAAGAATGGGGCTCAGAGGATATTTTCTATCAATGGTTTTAGCTCATTTAATAGCAATTATCGTTCTAATAATATTTGCGAATGTTTTCAAGTATTTGAACTTAAAATCCTTTAATAAAAAACTTTTGAAAACAATGTTAATATATTCCATTCCATTAATCCCAAATGGTTTGATGTGGTGGGTTATGAACGTTTCAGATAGATATATATTAACTTATTTTTTAGGATTTGATGCAACAGGTATTTATTCAGTTTCATATAAATTCCCTTCTTTAATAACTCTTGTAAACGGCATATTTTTTATGGCATGGCAATTATCTGCAATGCAAGAGTATGGGAAAGATGGATACGATAATTTCTATAAAAATATATTTGGTGCATTATCCTCGTTTCTTCTGTTAATTACTGCCATTGTTTTATTAATTCTAAAACCATTGATGAGTGTTTTTGTGGCAGATGCTTTTTACGAATCATGGAAGTACGTTCCATTACTTTTAGTAGGAACTATATTTCAAGCGTTTTCAAGTTTTTTTGGAACGAATTATACAGCATCAAAAAAGACAAAAGGTGCTTTTACAACATCCGTGTATGGAGCTATAGTAAACGTTGGAATAAATTTGTTGTTAATTCCTATATGGGGAATTCAGGCAGCTGCTTTCTCTACAATGTTAGCTTATTTGACAATGTGGTTCATGAGAGTATTTGATACAAAAAAATTTGTAAAAATAAAAATAGATTGGAAAAGTCTTATCTTCTCAATTGTATTAATTGGAATACAAATATTAGGATTATATACCATAACCAACACGATAACATTTTTCATTGTTGAGACTATTTTGATTTTGGTAATGTTGTTCATTCAAAGAAAGTATATAAAGCAGGTATACAATTTCGGTATGAATTTGTTAGCTGAGTTGAGAGCAAAATAAACTTTATAGTTTAAATACTTCTATACAACCATTGATTTTGATACTTAAAGCTTTTAAAAAGCGTTATGCAAAATTAAAAGGAGTAAATGAAATGAAACTAATCAGTCTAATAGGTGCTCGTCCACAAATAATTAAAGAAGCAATTTTAAATCAAGAATTAGAAAAAGAAGGAATAGAAGAAATCCTGGTTCATTCAGGACAACATTATGACTTTAACATGTCCGATGTATTTTTCAAAGTGTTAAATATAAAAAAAGCTAGTTACAATTTAGAAATAGGTTCAGGAACACATGCAGAAATGACTGGCAAAACAATGATAGAATTTGAAAAGGTAGTACTAAAAGAACGTCC